>CAVEIY010000083.1:0-9098 GCA_963615825.1 Flexilinea sp. | reverse complement strand
GGCTCGAACTCGCTACCTCCACCTTGGCAAGGTGGCGCTCTACCAGATGAGCTACACCCGCAACTCGCATAGCTTATTATACAGGATTTTTTCAGAATGTCAAGAACTTTTTTAAAAAAACTGAAATTTCCCTATTCTGCCGCCCCGGAACCAATCCGAGGCGGCAGAAATAATCAGCTGCGGACTGCGATTCTGGCCCAAACCTCAATGACCAGATAGATAATCAGATTTAAAATTGCCAGCCGCTGCGCCGGAATCACCGCGCCGCCGGACGCAATGGCCATGATGGTCTGAACCGCCAGAACCACTCCCAGCAGAACCGTTGCCACGGTCAGCCAAAGTCCCATCCGATATACCCGTCTTGCTCCGGCTACTGTACGGCTGTAATCATTGATGCCCTCTCTGAGCACAAAGCCACAGGTGACGCCCCGGGTCAGCAGCGACGGCTCGGACAGCACCCGGCGTACCTCCGCCTTGGGGCAGCCCATCTGCGTCACCGGTGCCTTGAACCAATGCTCCACAAAGCCAGGATTCACGCAGAAATTCCGGGTAACCAGCAGCGGCGTCAGTCTCGGCTCCCGTACCACACGGCGGAATCCACCTACCGCGCCGTTGGAAACCTGATATTTTACGCCAAACAGGCCAGCCAGCTCCCGATTGATGGCAATATACACGCCATATTTCGGTGCGCGCTTGGGCAGCGTCACGCCCATAAGCTGCATATACTGATAGGAGCCAAGGTGTACCAGCTGCTGATGAATATAGCCCTCCAGTCCCGTCTCCTGAATCTGGAACCGGGTTACATCATAGATTTCTCCATTCATATCCCGCAGCAGCTTGGTAAATACCGCCTGAAAACCCACGTTTGCCCGCAGGGCCATACTGGCTCCCATAGAAACCAATTCTCTGGGGTCCATGGGCAGGTAGGCGCGAACCCCCATCTGCTGCATGGTGCCGCTGGGGAACAGATCCGTATCATAGACCAGCATTGCCTTCTTGCCGGAAAGCCCCTGCATGCCAAACCAGCCTGCCACCGCTCCCCTGCCCCGCAATGCACGGGACAGCAGGTTATAGGGACGGGCGCAGCACAGTGCCAGGGACACGGGCATGGAGACATCCAGAATCGTTACCAGCACCGTCAGATAATTCATCTCTGTCTTTGCGCTGAGATAGGCACTGACAACCACAGCCGCCAAAATTAGAATCGGCAGGAAAATACCCATGCCGCTGTGCCATACGTCCGGCTGTGCCTGATGGCGTACAAAGCCTGCGGTGGTAACGGGCGCTTTTCCAATCACATCGGTATGCTCCCATTTATCCGCCGCCGTCCGTACGCCCACTCTGCTTCTTCCGGTAATCACCGCCCGAAGGGAGTGAAGCGACGCCTGATCGTGCAGATATTCTGCCGTACCGGTCAGCGCCCAGGAAATCGCAATCAACGGAAGGAACGTCTGCTGATTTTTCATTGTAAGGGCTTCCACCGCCGTCAAAACAGTCGTCAGCAGCAGAACCGTTTCATAGGAGGCGCGGCAATACCAGAGATCCCGCACCCCGCGAACTACGCTCTGCCAGCTGGCAATCATCGCCGCAATCACGGCAATCAGAGAAACGGTAATCGCCGTGGACCCGCGCATAAAGCCCAGGGTCATCCAGCCCACGGATCTTCCGCCAATGCACAGCAGCATCAGCAGCAGAATAACATAGCGCACCGGCGACAACACCCGCTCAATTCCCACAAAAGTGCTCAGCCGCTTTTCCGTCCCCCGCAAGGAGGTGCCGGGCTTTGGCAGCGCCATGGACTGGCGGCGGCGCAGCTCTTTGACCAGATCGCCTATGTATTCTGATGTGCCGGACTGAGCCTTCACATGGCTTCTGGGGATTTTCTGATGCTTGGTGCCCGGGTGCTTTTCCTTCTGCTCCGTTTTTTTCTCCGCTTTCGCTGCGGGTTGCTGCGTCTTTTGCTCCACAGGCGGCTGAATTGGCGCCGGTTCCGTCGGGGCCGTCGGAGCCTGTACGGTCTGGGGATTCGGCGTTGTCGGTTCCGCCGCCAGTTCCGGTTCCGGTTCAGGCGAAATTGGCTGCTGCTCGGGCATCGGTTCCGGCTGCTTCGTCTGTTCGGGTGCAGGCACTTCGGCTGGAGGCTCTTCCTCTGCCGGTACCGCCGCCTGAGCCGCTCCATTGCCTAACGAGCGAGCAACCGCCTGGGCAATTGCATCGGCCATCTGAGATTCACTGAGGTTCTCATAGGCCGGCGGCGGCTGATTCTCGTCAATGGGAAGCGCCTCTTCGGAATGCTCTACAGGTTCCGGAGTTTCCGATTTTTCCGATTTTTCCGTTTTTTCCGGTTCCTCTGCCGTTTTTTCTTCTATCTGCTCGGATGCATCAGCTGACGCCTCCGGCTGCGCTGCTTTCTCGTCGGACGGTTCCGTCTCCGCAGGCTGCTCCTGCTTCGGGGAATCCGAAAACTCCTGCATAATACTCTCCAGGGAATACAGATCGGATGCCTCTGCCCCCTGGATCAGGCGCATGGTATCAAATTTGGATTCGTCTTGGGACATTCTATTCTCAGCCTTTCCGATCAGTGAATTCTCTGCCGTACCGCTTCATAGAGCAGAATTGCGCAGGCATTGGATGCATTCAGGGAATTGATATGTCCTTTCATGGGGATACTGACCATAAAGTCGCAGGACTCCGACACCAGCCGTCCCATTCCCTCGCCCTCTGAGCCAATTACAATGGCAGTCGGGCCGGTAAGATCCGTGCGGTACAAAGGCGCTGCACCGTCTGCCGCAGTGCCGTAAATCCACACGCCATTTTCCTTCAATGTTTTAATTGCGGCGGTAAGGTTGCTGACCCGCGCAATTTTCATGTATTCCATTGCACCAGCCGAGGCCTTTGCCACCACCGCAGTCAGTCCGGAGCTGCGGCGCTTGGGGATAATCACACCGTGTGCTCCGGCGCATTCTGCGGTACGGATGATCGCGCCCAGATTATGGGGATCGGTAATTTCGTCGCAGATGATAATCAGCGGCGCTTCTCCCTTTTCCTTGGCACTGTCCAGAATATCCTGAATGGTTGCATAGTCCCGGGCCGCAGCCATGGCAATGACCCCCTGGTGCGCACCGGTCTGGGTCATGGTATCCAGCTTCCGCCGATCACAGTACGTCACCACGGCACCGTTTTTCTTGGCCAGGGATGCGATATAGCGCAGCGTGCTGTCGGTATCTCCCGATGCAAGGAACACCTTGTCAATGGTCCGCCCCGCCTTTAATGCCTCGGTAACCGCATTGCGCCCCTCCAGCATGTTTTCGTTGATTTCGATTTCTTTTTTCATATTGCCTCCATCATTGGATTGTTCTATCCTGTATTGATTCAGATGATTGGAATTCTCCGCTGTATTTACAATCAAACAATTTATTATAGCATAGACCACCAGCATCACGCAACCGGGAATCAGAAAATTCCTTTCCGTTGCCAATTCTCCCGAACACCATGATTTTCATAGACTTTTCTGAACATCGACTTGGTTTATTCCTCGCGTTTACAGAAAGTTTACTTCTCTCCGAAAAGAGTTTTGTTGTTTTCGGCACCATTGTATGCTATATTGTAGAATGAATTATTATAGATTGCGTATAATTCACTTTGAAACAAAGGAGGCGTGTCTGTGAGTACGCCAAATAACCGCGGAAACAAAAACGGCGGCCGCAAGGATGACCAGAACCAGCCAAAGTTCAACACCATCCTGCCCATCGCCGTTCTTGCCATTGTATTTGTGCTCCTTTTCAACTCACTCTACACCAGCTATCAGAAGTCCAAGATGAAGGAGATCAACTACAACGAATTCAAGCAGATGCTGGAGGATGGTGAGGTAGCCGAGGCTGAAATTCAGTCGGATCGGATTCTCATCATCACCAAGGAAGAGCAGGATAAGCCGGAGGATCAACAAACCCTGTACTACACCGGTCTGCTTAGCGACGATGAGCTGCTCCCACTGCTGGACCAGCACCATGTGGAATACTATCGGGAAATCGTAGACGAGGTATCCCCCATTATTCAGATTCTTCTTTCCTACGTATTGCCCTTTGTGATTATCTATTTCCTGTTCACGTTCCTGATGCGAAACCTGGGCAGCAAAATGGGCGGCGGCATGAACATCGGCCAAAGCAAGGCAAAGGTCTATATGGAAAAGGAAACCGGCGTCACCTTTGCGGATGTTGCCGGACAGGACGAAGCAAAGGAGTCCCTCCAGGAGATCATTGATTTCCTCCACAAGCCCCAGAAATACGCTGCCATCGGCGCAAAAATCCCCAAGGGTGCGCTGCTGGTTGGCTCTCCCGGTACCGGTAAAACATTGCTTGCCAAGGCGGTTGCCGGTGAAGCAGGCGTTCCGTTCTTCTTTATCTCCGGTTCCGACTTCGTTGAAATGTTTGTGGGCGTCGGCGCAAGCCGCGTCCGGGATCTGTTCCAGCAGGCATCGAAGCAGGCCCCTGCCATTATCTTCATCGACGAGATCGACGCCATCGGCAAGAGCCGTGACAACCGGCTGGGCGGCAATGATGAGCGGGAGCAGACGCTAAACCAGCTGCTCTCCGAAATCGACGGCTTTGATTCCTCGAAGGGCGTTGTCATTCTGGCCGCCACCAACCGTCCGGAGATTCTGGACAAGGCGCTGCTGCGTGCGGGCCGCTTTGACCGCCGAATCATCGTAGACAAGCCCAATCTTGCCGGTCGTCTCCAGACCCTGAAGGTTCACACCAGAAACATCAAGCTGACCGAGGACGTTGACCTGAACCGAATTGCTCAGGTAACTGCCGGTGCAGTGGGCGCGGACCTTGCCAATCTGGTCAACGAGGCAGCCCTCCGTGCCGTGCGACTGGGCCGTCAGGCGGTAAACCAGGAGGATTTGCTGGTTTCCTTTGAAACGGTCATTGCAGGCACCGAAAAGAAGGGTACCGTTCTCACCGATATCGAAAAACGCATTGTTTCTTATCATGAGGTTGGTCATGCGCTGGTTGCCGCCCTGCAAAAGCATACCGCTCCGGTGCAGAAAATCACCATTGTTCCCCATACCTCCGGCGCACTGGGCTACACCCTCCAGATGGAGGAGGAAGAAAAATTCCTGAACTCCAAGGAAGAGCTGATTGGCGAGCTTCGCACCCTGCTGGGCGGACGTGCTGCTGAGGACGTGGTATTCGGCACCCAGACCACCGGTGCCGCCAACGACATTGAGCGGGCAACGGATCTGGCGCGGAAGATGATTACCCAATTCGGCATGAGCAAGAAGTTTGGTCTGATGGCATTGGCCACCACACAGAGCCAGTATCTCGGCGGTCAGAGTGCCATGAACTGCGCAGAATCCACCGCTGCCGAAGCCGATGCCGAGGTCCGCGAGCTTCTGGGCAAATGCTATGAGGAAGCTTGTCAGATGCTTCGGGATAATCGGGAACACCTGGACGAAATCGCCCTATTCCTGCTGTCCAAGGAAACCATCACCGGCGACGAGTTTATGTCCTTCCTGAAAGAGCCGGAGGAGCTTCCCTCTGCCGAGGAAGCGCAGGCTTCTGAAAACAGCGCGGAGGAAACCACCGATTCAACCACCGATCCGGAGAACGCTCCCACTGAGCCAACGGAATAAGCACAAAAAGCCTCGGACCAGTTGTCCGGGGCTTTTTCTTGACAAAAACGATATAATAGAAGAAGTACGATCAGCAAGAACGGAGGAAGATCCATGATTGAATTTGATTTATCCCGCTGTATTGGTTGCGGAAAATGTGCCTGGGACTGTTTTCCCAGTGCAATTACCATAGAAAACCGCAAACCCAGTTTAACTGCCCCTGGGAACTGTATCGGCTGCGGCCACTGTATTGCCATCTGTCCCGTGGCAGCTGTTTCCGATCCTGCCCTTCCCGGTGACGATATCCAGCCGATCTCAAAAGCGCACAATCCGGAAGCGCTGCTTGGCACCATGCGCGCCCGTCGTTCCTGCCGCCATTATACCGATCAGCCGGTAACGCAGCAGGAGCTTTCCATGCTGCTCAGCGCTGCAAGAGCCTGTCCTACCGCAAAGAATCTCCAGGGCACCCGTTACATCTCCGTCACCAAAGGCATTCCTGCAATTCTGGACGCTGCACTGGACGCCCTTGCTCAGGTAGGACATATGCAGCTGAAAACAGCTGCGGATCCCAATGAGCTGCGCCGTGCAAGAAACTTCTTGGCATGGCAGCAGCAGCGGAAGGAGGATGGCAGCTTTGACCCACTGTTTTTCCACGCGCCGCAGCTTCTCATGTTTGTTTCGGATGGAAATGACGCTCGTGACGCCGCCGCCGCTGCCGCCTATACAGAGCTGATGGCCGCAGAGCTGGGCCTTGGCTGCCTCTACAGCGGCTATTTTACCGCCTGCTGCGCCGGAAGCGAAGCCATTCGTAATCTGCTGGGGTTAAAGAACAGCGAACAGGTGGTTCGCTGCCTTGTTTTGGGGCATCCGGACGTCACATTCCGCCGTACCGCCCCCAGAAAGCCGATTTCCCTGACCGAGCTTTAACTACTCTGCCGGTAATGGCTCCCGGTCCAGATCGACATAGGCATAGGCGCGGCGATAATATCCCGTGTTTTCATCCCGCACCACCGTGACAGGATGCCGTCGGAGCAGCTCCACAATGGGATATGCATCAATCCAAATCTCATGATCGGACTCCTTTTGGCTTTCATCAAACACCAGCTCGATGCCAAAGTGCAGGTGTACCACCTCGATATTGTTGGTATTCTCCTTGTCCGAGTAACCGGTGCGCCCCATAAACCCGATGATATCCCCGGCTTGGACGGTATCTCCCACCCGAAGATCCGGTGCAAAGGGCGCGTCCTTTCTGAGATGGGCATAGTAGTAATACCGTTTTTTGTCGAAGGAACGGATGCCAACCCGCCAGCCGCCATAGCGGTTCCAGCCCAGCGCTTCCACCGTTCCTCCCTCGACGGCGGCAATGGGCGCACCCAATGAACCCATGAGATCATTGCCCAGATGCTTCCGCCGGTAGCCAAAGCTGCGGCTGTTTCCAAAATCCTGACAGTGAGAAAAGCCCCAGCCTGCGGCCACCGGGCAAAACGCTTTCAGTCCGTATTCTGCCTGCCAGCTGCCATCCGCCTTTCTGATGGCAAAGCTGCCCACCAGTCCGCCCAATACCGCTTCATAGGCTTCCCGGTAATAGCGATAATACTTCGCCTGAGACCCCAGCAGCTGCTCCGGGGATGCATCCCCCTCCAGTTCCCTGGCCGCTGCACGGACCTGATTGGAGCTGACCTTTCCGCTGCCGTTTCTGGTGGCAGCCAACGCCAGAATTTCCACCCAGTCAAGGGGCTTTTCCCTCCCCTGGGATTCGATATCCAGCGTCATAGCCGTCTCCAGTGCCTCCACCGGAACGTCAAAATCCACCCAATGTATATAATCCCCCGCTGCCGCCGCATTGGTCAGCAGCAGCCCGGTCAATATCCATCCAATCATCCATTTACGGCACACGCATACCACCTCACGGTTAGCGTGCGCCGTATATTTCGTTTTATGGCTGAGAAATTCTGGCGATCCCAATCCATGTCACAATTGGATCATTATTGTGCAACATTTCTGACACAGTTGATGAATTCTTGTAGAAATATACCAAACTTTGCATTTTCTCTTGCAATTTGAAATCTCCTATGTTACCATGCTTACCGTTAGCATTAAAACAAATCCAAAATGAAAGGAGGTCGGCAATATGTTAAAGCTTCGGAATGTATCGGTATTCGTTCTGTTTCCAATTCATGGGACAGGTGTATTCTCTCATATTCGCCGGCCGCATTTGCAGGGATAGTATTGCGTAATCGCCAGCCTTCTTGCGCGGACGGATTCTCCGTTCGCGCTTTTTGTCGCCCTTTTGTGGTAATTCCTGTAAATTTGGTCCGGTTTTTCCGTTAGAAAGGAGTGAACCAATTGAAAAAGAAAGCAATCCTGGCTGCCCTATGGCGCTATACCCGTGGGCAGCGCAAGAAATTTTTGCTGGCATTCTGCCTGCTGATCCTGGAGCTGCTGATGAGCTTCGTTACCCCCCTTGTATTGTCCGTTACCATTGACTCGGTGATTGGAAATGTACCGCTGAACGTACCGTGGTATTTTGCAATTCTGCTTAACCTCTGCGGTGGCCTTTCTTACATTCGCCAGCACATCGTCATTATGAGCGTTCTCATTGTGGCGATGGCCGCGCTGTCCGGCCTATTGGCGTTTCTTCGCCCCAGTCTCACCGCTTCCGCGGCCCTGCAATCCGCCAAAGCCCTTCGGGACCGGTTTTACGCGCACGTGCAGAATCTCCCCTACGCTTATCTCAGCGGGGCGCAGACCGGTGATCTGGTGCAGCGCGCCACCAGCGATATTGATACCACCCAGCGGTTCCTGTCCAACGTAATGCTGGACCTGCTGCGTACCGTGTTTCTGCTGGCCGTCGGCTTTGTGCTGATGGCGTCTCTCAACCTTCCCCTGACACTGATTTCCTTTGTGATGGTGCCGTTTATCGTGGCTGATTCGCTAATTTTCGTCAAGAAGATCGACGCAATTGTAAAGAATTTTGAGGATCAGGAGAGCAAGGTTTATACAGTGATCCAGGAAAATCTCACCGGCGCCAGAGTCGTCCGCGCCTTTGGCCGTCAGCGGTTTGAGCTGGACAAAATGGCGGTAGAGAATCAGGCACTCAAGGGAGAGCTGCTCTCTCTCAACGGCATGCTGGCAAAGCTGTGGTGCAGTCTGGATATCCTCACCGGCATTCAAATCGCAGCCGTGACCATCAGCGGTATTATCTTTACCGTCCGCGGAACCATCACCCTGGGACAGTACACCGCGTTTCTATCCTATGTGACCATCTTTTTGATGCCCGTTCAGGACTTTGGTCGGGTGCTGGGTTCCTTTAGCCGTGCGCTGATTGCAGTGGGACGTGTAGAAGAAATCCTGGAGGTTCCCACAGAGGACCCCACGGCAGACGGCGTTACCCCTCCCCTGTCCGGAGATATTTCGTTCCGGGACGTATGTTTTTCCTATGGCGAAGCACCGGTGCTGTCCCACCTGAACCTTACCATTGGCG
>CAVEIY010000082.1:0-9137 GCA_963615825.1 Flexilinea sp. | reverse complement strand
GAAACCGTCTGGGACGTGCTCCAGCGCAGCGGCCTCAGCTTCAACGCTGACAGCAGCAACCAATATGGCACCGTCTATATCCGGTCTGTCAACGGCCTGGGCGAATTCGACAACGGCCCGAACTCCGGCTGGATGTACATTGTCAATGGCAGCCATCCCGAGGTAGGTGTATCCGCCAGGTATCTGAAGGACGGTGACAATATCGTCCTCCACTATACCGATGACTACACCTACGAAGAGGGCGGCGACAACTACGGTAAGAACGCGGCTTATGTTATCGACCTGATCAATAAGATCGGCACCGTGACCTACACCGACGCCTGCAAGGCGAAAATCGACGCAGCCCGAAAGGCATACGATGCTCTGCCCGACAGCGAGAAGAAAAACGTCACGAACCTCTCTGTTTTGGAAGCGGCGGAGAAACGATACAATGAGCTGAAGACTGCGGACGACAAGGCCAAGGCCAAAGCGGTGGACGACCTGATCGATAAGATCGGCACGGTGACCATCAACAGCGACGCGGCCATCAACGCCGCCTGGAATGCCTACAACAAGCTGACCGCCGCGCAAAAGGGATTGGTCACAAAGCTCTCCACCCTCCAGGAAGCCACCCGGAAGTGGAACCAGCTCAAGGCCGACGAGGTCATCAAGCTCATCGACAAGATCGAGGACCCCGTTACGGAAAAGAGCAGCGCCAGCATCGGCGCGGCCCGGAAGGCCTATGACGCTCTGACCGGGGATCAGAAGAAGCTGGTCACGAACGTCAAGAAGCTCACCGACGCTGAGACCGCTTACGCAAAGCTCACGGCTTCGGAACAGGACAAGAAAAAGGCCCAGGAGGTCATCGATCTCATTGACAAGCTGAAGGACGTGACCCCGGATTCCGAAAAGGATATCGAGGCCGCCCGGAAGGCTTACGACGCCCTGACCGACCTGCAGAAGAAGCTGGTTGACAACTACGATGTTCTGACCGCCGCCGAGACGAAGCTTGCCATGCTGAAAACCATGGGCAAGGTCAGCGATCCCTACATCACCACCGGCGACTACATGGAGGCTCTGGGTACGCCCAGCGTCGGCGCTATCGGCGGCGAGTGGATGGTCATCGGCCTGACCCGTTCCGACCGGAACGTCCCCGGCGTGGAGGACTACTACAAGAAGGTTCTGGAGTATGTGGCCGAGAACATCGATCCCGAAACCGGACGGCTCCACAAGGCCAAGTCCACGGATAACTCCCGGATCATCCTGGCGCTGACGGCCATTGGCCGCGACGTGACCAACGTGGGCGGCCATGACCTGCTGCAAGGCTTGAGCGATCTGGAATTTGTAAAGTATCAGGGCATCAACGGCCCCATCTGGGCGCTGCTGGCGCTGGATTCCGGCAACTACCCCGTACCCACCGGCGGCACCGTCACCCGTCAGGCGCTCATTGATGAAATACTGCGCGTGCAGACCTCCGACGGTGGCTGGACGGTCTCCGGCGACAAGGCCGATTCCGACATGACCGGCATGGCGCTGACCGCTCTGGCTCCCTACTACAAGAAGGATCTGAAGGTGCAGGAGGCCGTCGACAAGGCCATCGTGCGGCTCTCCGAGATGCAGGACGAGGACGGCGGCTATTCCACCACCTACGGTGACGGCAAGTACGTTGCCACCAGCGAGTCCATTTCTCAGGTCGTTACCGCGCTGTCTGCTCTGGGCATCAACGCGGATACCGACCCCCGGTTCGTCAAGAACGGAAACTCCGCCATTGACGCACTGCTGCGCTACTATGTAAACGGCGGCGGATTTAAGCATATCGCCTCCGGTGAACTTGATGGCATGGCAACCGAGCAGGCGTACTACGCCCTGACTGCTTACTACCGATTCCTGTATGGAAAGACCAGCCTGTATAACATGACAGATGTCATTGACAAGGGCGGAGCTGCAGCATATGAGGAACCGGATGTAACTACCGAACCCGACGTACCTGCTGTAACAGAATCGGCTGACGTGGAAGAGGACGATGCTTCCTTCCCCTGGGGTATCCTGGTTCTGGTACTGCTGATCTGTTTTGGCGGCGTAGTTTTGACGGTTGCAGTCATTATTCCGAAAGTCAGAAAGAAAGCAGGCAGATAAGAGTACCCATCTGTTCTGACTCTGAAAGAGCAGATTCCCGGAGGGGCTTTTGCCCCTCTGGGAAATGAGTTGTAAGATCGACACCCTATACCGGACAGTCCTCGGCTGCTCAGGAGCCCCCCTTTCTGAGATCGTCCAGCCCGGACTGTCCGGCTTTTTAACTTGCATATTCCATTTCTACGGAAATTGTTATAAACTTACAGACAGCGATCAAAAAGGAACGGAGGAAAAATTGTGTGAAAAAGAAAAACCGGATAGCGAACCTTGTTATGGTGCTGCTGATCTCCGCCCTTGCAGTCGGCGGGATCTGGCTGGCGTTCACTTTGCGTCAGACGGATGATACGGGCCTTGGCAGCCAGTATCAGATCAAAGAACTTGAAAATAACGAACTGATGGAGGACGGACAGGATCAGACCTGCACCATCACCATTGTATGCGATACCATATTGGATAATCTCGATAACCTGGAAGCAGAAAAACTGCCTTATGTCCCGGAAAATGCGGTGATCTTGCCCGAAACAACGGTCTCCTTTGCAGAGGGGGATACGGTGTTCGAGGTCCTGCAAAAGGTATGCACAGCAGCAGAAGTTCAACTGGAGTACAGCTGGACACCGCTCTATGACAGCTACTACATCGAGGGCATCAACCACCTCTATGAGTTTGACTGCGGGGTGGAATCCGGCTGGATGTACAAGGTAAATGACTGGTTCCCGAATTACGGCTGCTCCGCCTATAAACTGAAAGGCGGTGAGGAGATCGTCTGGTGTTATACCTGCGTAGGACTTGGGGCAGACGTGGGCGAAGTCTGGATGGGTGATCCAGAATGAGAACAGACGCATTTTCCAAATACCATCCGGCAGTTAATTTTCTGTTCTTTATGGGTGCAATCATCAGCACCGTCCTGATCCAGCACCCGGCCTACCTGCTATCCGGGATGCTCTGCGGCGGAACATACTATCTGCTGCTTTCCGGACGGAAGGGCTGGAAAATGATCCTTGGGATGCTGCCCCTGTTTGCTGTGCTGACCGGGATAAATCCGCTGTTCAATACCTATGGGGATACCGTACTGTTTACCTGTTTTAACCGTCCTTATACTCTGGAAGCATTGCTTTACGGCGGAGCCATTGCGGCGGTCTTTGTAGAGATGCTCCTGTGGTTCGGCTGCTACAATGCAGTGCTGACCAGCGATAAATTCACCAGCCTGTTTGGAAACCTCATCCCCGCCCTGTCCCTGCTCCTCGTCATGGTCCTGCGGATGATACCTAATTTTCTGCGGAAAGCGAAGCAGATCGCAGGCGCCAGAAGCTCCATTGGAAAGGGCGTATCGGAACAGAATGACACAAAGGAAAAGCTGATGGAAGGCATGACAGTCCTTGGCGCATTGACCTCCTGGGCATTGGAAGGGAGCCTTGTTACGGCGGATTCCATGAAAAGCCGTGGGTACGGTACCGGAAAGCACAGCAGCTTTATGCTCTATACCATGACTGTTACAGACTGGACGTTGCTGCTGTGTGAAACAGTGCTGATGGTTTTGACTGTCATTTTCAGCAACATGACAGCAACTTATACACCTGTATTTTATATCGCTCCTGTTAATGGTATACATGCCCTTGGACTTGTTTCTTATACGGGGTATCTGCTTATCCCAACGATATTACATATAAAGGAGGCCGTACAATGGCACATTTCCATATCCAAAATCTGACGTTTTCTTATGCGTCGGCAAAGGGCAGAAACTCTCTTGACAATGTGACCCTTTCCATTGAACCGGGCGAATTTCTTGTCCTGTGCGGACGTTCCGGCAGCGGCAAGAGTACATTGCTACGGCACTTAAAAACCGTCCTGACCCCAAATGGAAAACGGACGGGCCAGGTGCTTTTTTGCGGAAAACCTTTGAAAGAAGTACCTGACCGTGACCAGGCGGCAAAGATAGGGTTTGTGATGCAGAACCCGGATGACCAGATCGTCACAGATAAGGTCTGGCATGAACTGGCCTTTGGGCTGGAATCCTTAGGCTGTGATCAGACCACCATGCGCTCCCGTGTTGCGGAAATGGCCTGTTATTTCGGGATCCAGGACTGGTTTCACCGGAATGTTGCGGAACTTTCCGGCGGGCAGAAACAGCTGCTCAACCTTGCTTCCATTATGGCTATGCAGCCCCAGGTTCTGATACTGGACGAGCCAACCAGTCAGCTTGACCCGATTGCTGCCAGTGATTTTCTAAATACTGTCCGAAAGATCAATGCGGAACTTGGAACAACGGTGATCATCACAGAACATCGGCTGGAGGATATTTTTCCTTACGCAGACCGGGCAGTTATCATGGATGGCGGCAGGATCATTGCCGACGATGTTCCGTCGAAGGTCGGCCAGCTTCTGTTTGAACAAAAGAATCCCATGTTTGCTGCTATGCCTACTCCTGTCCGGGTGTTTTACGGAGCAGGTTGCAGCGGCAACAGTCCGTTGACCGTTCGGCAGGGCCGAAACTGGCTGAGCAGTGCGTTCCCGGATGGGGCAGAATACCGGGCAAAACCGGCAAGACCGCTGGACGGAATCGACAAGTCGGCCCTGTCCTTAAAGGAATTGTGGTTCCGCTATGAAAAGGACAGCCCGGATATTCTAAAGGGCGTATCCGCAGAGATTCCGGCAGGAAAGCTCTACGCCATTCTCGGCGGCAACGGGGCGGGCAAATCCACTACACTAAAAGCCATTTCCGGCATATGCCGTCCCTATCGGGGCGAGGTGAAGCTGTTCGGAAAACCGGTGAAACAGTATAAATCCAAAGAACTGTTCAAAAGCTGCCTTGCCATGCTCCCACAGGACCCGAAAAGTCTGTTTGTCAAAAAGACGGTTCGGGAAGATCTGTGTGAGATGTCAAAAGACAGCGAAAAGATCGAGCGGATTGCGGCTCTGTGCCAGATCACGGAGCTTTTGGAATCCCACCCTTATGATCTGTCCGGCGGCGAGCAGCAGCGTTCTGCCCTGGCAAAAGTCCTGCTGACCGAGCCAAAGATCCTGCTTTTGGATGAGCCGACCAAAGGCATCGACAGCTTCTTCAAAGAAACGCTGGCAGAGATTTTATGCAAACTGAAAACGCAGGGCGTGACGATTGTCATGGTTTCCCATGATGTGGAGTTCTGTGCCCGGTATGCGGACCTGGTATCCATGTTCTTTGACGGGCAGGTACTGACAACAGAGAGTCCCCAGCGGTTCTTTGGCAGCAACAGCTTCTATACCACCGCAGCCCACCGCATGAGCCGTCATGTATTTGATATGGCAGTGACCGCCGAAGATGTGATCGACCTGTACAGACAGAACAGGGAGGGCTAAGGGATGAAGAAGATGAAGAAGTCCAATATCGTCATGCTGCTGGTGTTCTTATTGCTGATCCCTGCAACGCTATACCTTGGCACCAGACTTTCCGGCAGGGCTTACTATTTTACCAGTACATTGATCATCATTGAGATACTGGTTCCGTTTTTGCTGGCCTTTGAAGATCACAAGCCCAAGGCACGGGAGCTGGTCGTCATCGCCGTGCTCTCCTCCCTTGCGGTAGCTGCCCGTGTCGTGATCCCGATCCCGAACTTTAAGGCGATTTTTGCCATTATCATGCTCTCCGGCATTGCTTTCGGTCCGGAAGCCGGTTTTATGGTGGGAGCCATCAGTGCGTTTGCCAGTAATTTTTTCTACGGACAGGGAGCTTATACCCCGTGGCAGATGTTCGCCTACGGTGCCGGTGGGATGCTGGCAGGATTCCTGTTTGCAAAAGGGCGGCTTCCGAAAAAGCCGGTCGTGATGGGTGTGTTTGGTTTTTTTACAATGGTTCTATTCGTGGGTCCTTTGCTGGATACCTGCTCCGTGTTTCTGACGCTGGCCGAGCCCAGTATTGAAACCGCGTGGCCGTTGTATCTCTCCGGCTTCCCGGTGAATATCAGTCAGGGCGCTTGTACTGCCGTGACCATGCTGTTGTTTGGAAAACCTCTGCTGGAAAAACTGGACCGGGTAAAGCTGCAATACGGAATGGGGGGAGAAGATGGGATTTGAGAGCTGCCATCCGGCAGTCAACTTCATTTTTTTCGCTGCTGTCCTCTATGGAAGTGCAGCCTTTGATCATCCAGTTTTTCTGGGGATATCCTGTGCCTGCGCCTTTGCATACAGCCTGAAACGAAACGGAAGGAAGGCGCTGGTTTTTGACCTCTGCCTGATCCCCCTTGTGCTGGCCTTTGCCCTGTACTACGCCAGTTACCATCATTTCGGGGTGACGGTGCTGAAACAGAACTTCATCGGAAATAACCTGACGGCAGAGAGCCTCGTCTATGGCATTGTCCTTGGCCTTCGGGCAGCGGCAGTCTGTATGTGGTGCGGCAGTCTGTTCTCCGTGGTATCCACTGACAAGGTGGTCTATCTTTTCGGCAAGGTCAGCCCCTGGCTGTCCCTGTTTCTGACGATTCTGCTCAGACTGGTTCCAAGGCTGAAGCTGGAGGCAAAGCGCATCGACCTTGCCCAGAAGGGGATCGGAAAAGGCAGCAGCCAGGGCAATATTTTTCAGCGGGCGGGCAATTGCCTTCGTATCTTTTCCATGCTCATCACGTGGATGATCCAGGCGCTGGCATTGGAAGCTGATTCTATGGAAAGTCGAGGGAGCAGGCTCCGGGGACGGACGGCGTTTTCCATCTACCGTTTTGACAACCGGGACCGTGCTTTTGTTGTTGCCATGTTTTGCGGCATCGTCCTGACAGCGATGGGCATGATCCTTGGGGCGACCGGGATGTTCTACGCTCCCAAAATCATTTGGAAAGCACTGCATGGCCTGAATTGTGTAACTGCAATTGGTTATGCTTTCCTGTGCCTTATGCCTATGGGGTTGGAATTATACACAGAATATACCTTCAAAAAGGCGAAAAGCAAAGGTTTGCCGGGATAGCTTTCATAAGAGGGAGTGCATGAAAAACAGTACGCTCCCTCTTATACTTTACCTCTCCTGCTCGTGGCGTTTGGTTTTCTTTTGCCTTTGCCGTGCCTGCTGCTTCTGGCGCAGGCGTTCCAGTACAGACCGCATTTCAGATTCCTCGTGGAGCAGATCTGTCACATCCTGCTTGCTGTCAAACATCGTAAGAGACTTGTATTTATCACCGTAAGCACCCTGCAGCCTGGAAACCGCAGAGCGTTCCATTTCCGGGCGAAGGTCAAGCCTTGCACCCATCAGCTCGGCAGCATCCATACCGGCGGCCTGTTCTTTCAGCTCAGCGTATTGCTTTAATGCTTCATCAAGCTCGGCCTCATATTTTTCTTCCTGCGTTTCCAGCTTTTTCAGCACATTTTCCATCGTTGTGATATTCTGCTTCACAATGGAAATACCGTTGTCATTGGAACATTCCAGACGATGGAGCAGGATCTCCTTTTCGGATTTTAATTCTTCCAGTTCCTCTGTCAGCTCCGTAATGCGCCGGGACAGGTCATGCTGCTTCGGGATCTGGTAAAACGGCGTTTCCCTTTTCTCTGCCAGCAGGGTCTTCCGCTCTTTCGCCTTGTCCTTGATCTGCTGCGCCAGGTGATTATACTGCTCTAACATTGGACGGAGTGTGTTTATCTGTCCATTCATCTTGTGCTTTCCTATGGCGATGTGCCGAAGCTGGTAGCGGAAGATGATCATGTTTTCCCGCAGCGTTTCCATTGCTTTCGCCAGTACGGGGATGGTATTTTCCAACGCCTTGACCAACTTCCTGACTGTCGCTTTCAGCTCACGGAGCAGTGCATTGTCTGCCTTGATCTGCCGGTTCAGTTCACAGCGATCAGAGATGATTCCCTTGCGCTCCAATGCCTGTGCTGCCACGCCCTCGTGGATGGTGGGGATCTCATCCAGTCCCCGTGCGGCATTGCTGCGGTGGTCAATGCGTTCCTCCCGCCCGGCACGTTCCAGATAACGGTTGGACACGTCAGCCCATGCCGCCCGCCATGTCAAAAGCTGTTCTTCGCTGTTCCAGCGTTCGGAGATGGGATTCTGTCTGCCGTAGCGGGTGCTTTTGGGATGCTTGTCAGCCCGGAAAAGCCCCTGCGCCTCAGCAGCAGACGGCGTCATATACACCTTCTTTTTGCCGACTTTGTAGGGATATATTGCTTCTCCCAGCCATCGTTCTGCGCTGTCCGGAACTCAGCGGCAGTAAAACCCCGTTCCTCGCCGTTTCTCATGCAGAGATATTCCTTCTCGGTCTTGTACTGCCACTTTCCCTGTTCATCCAGTGGGCGCACTGTCAGCAGAATGTGCGCATGAGGATTGTGGCCGTCGGTGTCATGAATGGCAGCATCGGCGCACATTCCGTCTGATACGAACTGCTCTCAGATAAATTCTTGCAGCAACTCGATCTGATCCACGCGGTTCAGCTCTATGGGCAGGGCGGCGACAAATTCACGCGCCAACCGGCTGTCCTTTGCAGTCTCCACTTCCTCTACGGCGTTCCAGAGCTGTTCCCGGTCTTTCCATTCCTGCGGGGCGTATTCCGGCAGAAACACCTCCTGCCAGACAAGCCCCTGCTTTTTCGTATAGTCGTGCTGTATCCCGTCGTAGTCGTTGTAGAGACGGGAACAGCTCAGATAAGCGGAGGCGGCCACGGCGGAGCGCCCTGCGCCTCGACTGACCACCTTCGCTTCCAGATGATAAATTGCCATCGTTCGTTCACCTCGTTTCTTTTTCTGTTTCTCTTTCGTAAAAGAGAAAATGGACGGGCAGAACGCCCGTCCATCTCTGCGGCAAAGCTGCCGGTGGCAGGTTTGCGCAGGCAGGCGGCAACAGGGGTAGAGAATTTCTACCCCCAATTCTCTGCGCCTGTCGCAGGGAATTTGCCGTCTGCGCAGACGATGACAGCAGCGCTCGCAGGTGCTGTGGCATTGTCTGGAGGCTTCCGCAGAAGCCGCAGTCCCCCTCGGAGAGCGCACGGCTTGCCAACGGCAAGTACCACTGCCCCTTCGGGGTGGTGAGTAAGTGCGCCCTTCGGAACTTAGTTACCGGCTCTGCACGCAGCTTC
>CAVEIY010000081.1:0-9159 GCA_963615825.1 Flexilinea sp. | reverse complement strand
GCCCACGATTCCGGCGACTATGTTCCGCTGAAGGAGATCGCGGCGCGGCAGAACATCTCCCTGAAATATCTGGAAAGTATCACAAAAACACTGGTACGGGGGAACCTGATTGGGGCCTCCAGCGGCAGGGGCGGCGGCTATCGGCTGCTGCGCCGGGGCGAGGACTACACCGTGGGCGAAATTCTTCGCTGCACCGAGGGTTCTCTGGCGCCCGTGGCCTGCGTGGAGGAAACGGATTGCTCCCGTCAGGACGCCTGCATGGCCTGCTCCCTCTGGGAGGGGCTGCAAAACGCCATCGACGGCTATCTCGACAGTATATCACTGGATGAATTATTAAAAAACACCAATGCCCATAGAAAGGAATCGGTTCAACATGGATAACAAATTACTTGAGGTACAAAACATCTCCGTCCGGGTGGAGGACAAGGAGATTCTCCACAATGTCTGTCTCGAAATCGGCAAGGGCGAAACCCACGTTTTGATGGGACCCAACGGCACCGGCAAGTCCACCCTGGGCTACACCCTGGCTGGCAACCCCAAATATCAGGTGACCGAGGGTACGATCCTGTTCAAGGGCCAGGACATCACCCAGGCGGCCCCGGACGTTCGGGCGAAGGACGGCCTGTTCCTGTCCTTCCAGAGTCCCATTGAGATTCCCGGCATCACCGTCAGCGCCTTCATCCGTTCCGCCCTGGAGCAGAAAACCGGCAAGCGCGTTTCCCTCTGGAACTTCAAGAAGGAGCTGAAAAAGGCCATGGAGGTGCTCCAGATGGACGACAGCTACGCCGAGCGGGACCTGAACGTTGGCTTCTCCGGCGGCGAGAAGAAAAAGGCCGAGATGCTCCAGCTGATTATGCTGAAGCCCGATCTTGCCATCCTGGACGAAACCGACTCCGGACTGGACGTGGACGCGGTGCGCATTGTGTCCGACGGCATCGCCCAGTACCAGAAGCAGCATGGGGGCAGCCTGCTCATCATCACCCATTCCACCCGGCTTCTCGAGCGCATTCATGTGGACAAGACCCACGTGATGGTAGGCGGCACCCTGGTGGATCACGGCGACAGCAGCCTGGTGGACAAGATCAACGAATCCGGCTTCGCTGCCTATGAAAATCAGGAGGGATAAGCTCCATGGAAGAGAAAACCTATGTAGATGACATTGACCGCAGTGTCTATGATATTAAGGACGACGAAAAGGACGCCTACCGTCTGGACGCGGGCCTGACCCCCAAAATCGTAGAGCAGCTTTCCAAGGAAAAGCACGATCCCGCCTGGATGGAGCAGTTCCGGCTCCAGTCTCTGCAAATTTATAATGAGACGAAAATGCCAAACTGGGGTCCCGCCATCGACGGGCTCGACATGGACCACATCGTCACCTATGTGCGCCCCAACACCAATATGAAGGCCAAATGGTCCGAGGTGCCCCAGGACATCAAGGATACCTTTGAGCGCCTTGGCATCCCCCAGGCCGAGCAGAAATCCCTGGCAGGCGTGGGCGCCCAGTACGATTCTGAGCTGGTCTACCACAACGTAAAGGCCGAGGTGGCGGCCCAGGGCGTGGTGTATACGGACATGGAAAGCGCCCTGACCGGTCCCTATGCGGAGATGGTCCGGAAGCACTTTATGAAGCTGGTAAAGCCCACGGATCATAAGTTCGCGGCGCTCCACGGCGCGGTCTGGTCCGGCGGATCGTTTGTGTATGTGCCCAAGGGCGTGAAGGTGGAAATTCCCCTCCAGTCCTATTTCCGGCTGAACGCACCCGGTGCGGGACAGTTTGAGCACACGCTGATTATCGTGGACGAGGGAGCCGATCTCCACTTCATCGAGGGCTGCTCCGCCCCGAAATATAACGTTGCCAACCTCCATGCAGGCTGCGTGGAGCTGTATGTGGGCAAAAATGCACGGCTCCGGTATTCCACCATCGAAAACTGGTCCAAAAACATGTACAACCTGAACACCAAGCGTGCTCTGGTGGAGGAGGGCGGACGGATTGAGTGGGTGTCCGGCTCCTTCGGCTCCCATGTGAGCTATCTGTACCCCACCAGCATTCTAAACGGCGAGGGCGCACGGATGGAGTACACCGGCATTACGTTCGCAGGCGCTACCCAGAATCTCGACACCGGCGCACGGGTGGTCCACAAGGCCCCCAACACCAGCTCCTATATGAACGCCCGTTCCATCTCCAAGTCCGGGGGCATCAGCACCTTCCGCAGCTCCGTGACCATTCTTCCCACCGCCAAGGGCAGCAAATCGGCGGTTTCCTGCCAGAGCCTGATGGTGGACGACGAGAGCCGCTCCGACACCATTCCGGCTATGGACATCCGCACCCGGGACGCCAACGTGGGCCACGAAGCCCGGATCGGCAAGATCTCCGACGAGGCGATTTTCTACCTGATGAGCCGCGGACTCAGCGAGGACGAGGCAAAGGCCCTGATCGTCAGCGGCTTTGCGGACAACGTGTCCAAGGAGCTGCCTTTGGAATACGCCATTGAGATGAACAACCTCATTCGGCTGGAAATGAAGGGCAGCATTGGATGATGGACGGAAAGGAGAACCCAACTATGACCACGCGGATCAATCGGCTCCCGGCCATCACCTGGAACCGGATGGACATCAATGATATTCCCGTCAATCTGCCCAAACTCAGCGGTGCAGAATTGGCGATTGATACGAAAAATACGGAAACATGGGCTATGCGTGCTACTTTTTCGCCCCTGAGCATCCAGACGGGAGCAGGGGAGAGCGCAGACGTGATCTTTGCGGGACTGCCGGTGTATGCCCTGGAGTCTGGAGCGGAGGAGACACAGGAGGCTCTTGTGACCCTCAGCGCGGACGGCGATCAGGGCGCCGTTTTGAACGTGACTGCCGGTGAACATGCACAAACGAACCTGTATGTTCATGTGAAAACTGCCGAACAACACACGGCGGCACTGCGAATCCTCCTGAAGCTGGAGCAGAACGCAAGGGTTCGGCTGGTGGAGCTGCTGGAGCCGGGACAGGGGGGCACCCTGGTTCACGACATCGGCGGCGACCTGGGGGAGAATGCGAAGATTGAGGTGCTGCACCTGTATCTGGGCAGCGGCGACATCTATTCCGGCTGCCGGATGGACCTGAACGGCGACAGCGCGGACTTCACCTATCAGGCGGGCTATCTGGGCAAAAACAGCCAGATTCTGGACGTGAATTTGATTGCCAACCACTTTGGAAAAAATACAACCTGTAACCTCCGGGCAGACGGCACCCTGAAAGATCGGTCCCAGAAAACCTTCCGGGGCACCATCGACTTTAAGAAGGGCTGCAAAGGCTCCGTGGGGGCTGAGCAGGAGAACGTGCTGCTGCTGGGCGAGGAAATCGTCAACAAAACCATCCCGCTGATCCTCTGCGCCGAGGAGGACGTTCAGGGCGATCACGGGGCAACCATCGGAGAGCTGGACGAGGATACCCTGTTCTTCTTCGGGGCCAGAGGCATTGATCCCATCACCGCAGAGAACATTCTCACCCGGGAAAAGCTCTATCGGCTGGCGGAATCCGTGGGCCGGGAGGACGTGGAACAGCTGGCTCGGAACGCCATTGAGGAGGTACTGTAAATGCTGGACGTACAGAAAATTCGGCAGGATTTCCCCCTGCTCCGGGACTATTCCGAGGCGTATCTCGACAACGCCGCAACCGCCCAGCGGCCCCAGTGCGTGCTGGATGCCATCACCGATTTTTACAGTCATTCCAACGCAAATCCCCTCCGGGGCTTTTATCCCCTGAGCCTTGCGGCCACGGACGCTTACGAAAACGCACGGGCCAGAGTGGCAAAATTCATCGGGGCGGAGAACCCCGATGAGGTGATCTTCACCCGGAACGCCAGCGAGAGCCTGAACCTGGTGGCCTACACCTACGGCATGGACAAGCTTGGCCCCGGGGACGAGGTTGCCGTGTCCATTCTGGAGCACCACAGCAACATGCTGCCCTGGCAGATGGTATGTCAGAAAACCGGTGCGACCCTCCGGTATCTCGACTGTGAACCCGACGGCAGCTTCACCGACGAAACCCTTGAACAGGGGATCAACGAGCACACGAAGATCGTGGCGGTGACCCATGTGTCCAATGTGTTAGGCTGCGTCAGCCCGGTGGAGAAAATTGTAGAATTGGCCCATAAAGTAGGGGCCGTGGTGGTGCTGGACGGTGCACAATCGGTCCCTCATATGCCTGTAAATGTTACAAAGCTGGGGGTGGATTTCCTGGCGTTCTCCGGTCATAAGCTCATGGGACCCATGGGCATCGGCGTGCTGTGGGGAAAAATGGCGCATCTGGAGTCCATGTCTCCGTTCCTGACGGGAGGCGAGATGATCGAATCCGTCACCCGGGACGGCGCGGTTTGGGCGGAGGTGCCCCATAAGTTCGAGGCAGGCACCGTCAATGCGGCGGGAGCCGTGGGTCTGGCGGCTGCCATGGACTATATCGAGAAAATCGGCTTTACCGACATGATCGCACAGGAGGAACTGCTGGTTGTCCGCGCCATGGAGGGGATTGCGAAAATTCCGGGAATCCATGTGCTTGGCTCCGACGATCCCAAGAACCATACTGGCATCGTGAACTTCGTTGTGGACGGGGTACACCCCCACGATGTGGCGGAGATTCTGGAGAGCGACGGCGTGAACGTCCGGTCCGGACATCACTGCGCTCAGCCGCTGCTCCAGCATCTGGGCTGCCGCGCCTCCACCCGTGCCAGCTTTATGTTCTACAACACCGAGGAAGAGGTTGACCGGCTGGTGGAGAGCCTCAAGACCCTGAGAGGGAGGATGGGACTGTGAACAATCGCAGCTTTTACAACGAAATTTTAACTGAGCACAACCTGCGCCCGGAGCACAAGCACGATCTGCCCGATGCGGATTTTCAGCTGGACGGCGTGAATCCCTCCTGCGGCGACGAGATTACCCTGAAGCTCAAGGTGGACGGCGACACCATTGTGGACGGCGCGTTCGTGGGCGACGGCTGCGCCATCTCGCAGGCCTCGGCGGACATTATGCTGGGGATGATTATCGGCAGAAAGAAGGACGAGGCCCTGCATTTGGGGGAGCTGTTCTTCAAGATGATCCGTGGCGAGGCCAGCGACGACGAGATCGACGAGCTGGAGGAGGCCTCGGCGCTTCAGGATATTGCCCATATGCCCGCGCGGACCAAGTGCGCGGTGCTGGGGTGGAGGACATTGAGAGAGATTTTTAAGTGAGAAGGGAAAATACGCTGCACGGGGTGCAGCGTATTTTTTTCAATGGTTCTCACAGAATATGCTTGCAAATCCTTGCAAATGCAAGCGGAACGTTGTATAATGCCAGCAAAAGGAGATGATTGTATGGCAAATACATCCGCAGTTTATGCGAGAATTGACACGGGACTCAAGGACCGAGCGGAGGGAATTCTGACGCAGCTGGGCATCACACCCTCCAGCGCCATTCAGATGCTCTACAGCCAAATTGTGCTCCATCAGGGCATGCCCTTTGAATTGCGGCTTCCTGCATCCGTGGCGGCTGGGTCGATGACCCGGGAGCAGCTGGACGCGGAACTCCAAAAGGGCGTGGATTCCATCCGGGCAGGACGGGTCTATGCGCAGGAGGAAGTGGACGCGGCGCTGGATCGGGAGCTGCACCTATGAGCTATGGGATTCGGTATGCCGCAGATGCGGTGGAGGATTTGCGGGAAATCTACAAAAGTCCAAAAAATACCCCCAAAAGCCGAAGCTTTTGGGGGCAGCGTTTAGACGAGCTTTTCCCGGTGAACTTCCTCCGCCCAGGTGGACAGCGGAACATGATCGACATATTCCGGCTCTTCCCGGAGCAGCTTTTGAATGGCGGAGTGCTCCACGGCATGGTCAGCCTGAGGCTTGGAAACCCCAAACATTGCGACGATTTTGTTGCTGAGCAGCTCGCAATAGCGCTGAATTGCAATTTCGCTCATGATTCCACCTCCTTGTAAGGATATTATACCACAGATTTGAAATGGATACAAGCCAATGCGGCATTTGTATGAAAGGAAACCTGCGAACCCCAGCGGGCATGACGGGCGGGGGTGATGGCGCGATAATCCAGGTCCTCCAGGGAGAGAAGCCCTGCGTTTACCTGCTCTACCATGGGGGTGATGGCGCCGCGGCCGTCGGCAACCGGACCGAGAACGATGTCGTAGACATGGTCTATATTATGATCATATGCCTGATGGACCAATGGGTTCTCACAGCGGTTGGCAATGATAAATTGCGCCCATTGGAGGTTTGCAGTGGAAAATTCCTTTGTCCGAAGGGAACGGGCCAGCCGGTCGTCAAATTCAAATTCCAGCACCCGTCCAATCACCGATGCGCCAGGATGGAAATAGTTGTAGGTTTTCGCGTGGGACTCGGCGGTGGTGCGGGCAAAATCGGGATTGGGTGTGGTATAGAATCCGGGGCCGAAATCCAGAAAACGCTTGCTTTTGGACAGCTGTACCCCTTGAACAACGATGCTTGCGGCATAGGGATGAATGGTGCCGTGGTAGAGTAGCTGAATGGAAATCACAACCTGACCATATGAAATGTGTAAATGCAACCATATTATAGTCGAAAAAGCAAGAAGCGTCAAGGGAGACACGGGAAAATAGCCGCGTGGTTCCGGCGAAAATCCCCTTAAATTTCCCCTGTTTCCCGAAAAACTGAAAAATCTCTCTTTCCCCCTCCCGCTTTCGACAAATTTCCCCCATGCCCCTGTGCTACAATAGGCCCATCCAAGGCCCCCAGGGGCAGCGGACGCCGGGAACCTCCGGCACACTCGTCCATCCGCCAACAACGACCATGAAATCATGGGGAAAGAGAGGCAATTATGTATACAATGAAGGACACGGCAGATCGGATTCGTCAGCTGCGGCAGCGGCAGGGGCTGAGCCAGGAGCAGGCGGCGTGCTATCTTGGGGTATCCAATGACTCCCTGAGCCGGGTGGAACGCGGGCGGCAGAGCTGCTCGGTGGAGCAGCTGGCGTCCATGGGACACCTGTACGGGGTGAGCATGGATTACCTGATTTTGGGCGGCAGCTCGGAGCCGGGGATGAGCCAGCAGCGGCTGGAGGAGCTGATCCGGTACCTGATGGCCCTTCGGGAGGGACTGGTCAGCCGCATGGGCGACCCGGTGCCGGAGTTTCCGATTCCGGCAGTGCCCGTTCCCGCGGGAGAGTCGGCATAACGGAAAAAGACGGTTTGGCAGCACCACATGTTTGGTGCTGCCTTTTTTGGCGTTTGTGATAGATTTTAAAAATTGATTTTGTGGATTGTGACGGGATGGGGCGGGGGAGACGCGAATTTCGCCGGGAGATTCGCGGAAATAGCTGTGGAAATATATGGGAAGTGGTGGTAGGATGGAGGGGAAGAAAAGAAGAAAGAATATGGAATAAAGAATAAATAAGAATGGGAGGGCGCGGGAGGGGGGACGTTTTTACCGGCCTCTTTTCTTTCTCTTAGTCCCTTCGGGGACCATATCTTTCTTCAAATCGAGAAAGATATGGCCACCGGAGGTCGTTTCCTGCCGAACGCGGCCAGTAAATACGTTAAACCTCCCGCACCCTCCAATTTATTCTTTATTCTCTATTCTTTTCTTCTGCCCCCGGAGGGACCGGTAGTACCGAAAAGAACCAGCTAGGTAAAAACGCAAAACCACCCGCGCCCACCCATCCAAACTCACCCCCAAAATCTCTCACCCAACAACGGAGGTGCACCATGCTTCCCTGGATTCAAGTCTACTCCAACCTTCCCGAGCATCCGAAAATTTACGCCCTGGTGGACCGGCTGAACCTCCGGCGGAACTACGAGGCCGTTGGCATCGTGGTATCCCTGTGGCTCTGGGCCGCGAAGAACGCCCCGGACGGGGATCTTTCGGGCTTCCCGGATCGCGCCATTGCCGCTGCCCTTGGCTATACCAGAAGTTCTTCTGCCACAAAAATATGCGAGGTGTTACGGGATACTGGATGGCTGGATGTTGGAGAAAATGGCGGATATTCCATCCATAAATGGGATGAATACGCCGCGCTTTTGATTGCAATTACGAAAAAACAGAAACGTAAAGGAAGAGAAAGAGTGGAGCGTTACCGATCGAAACTGTACAAAACTGGAGAAGAAAAAAACCAGCAAATCGTTGAAAATAAAGGAAATTCGGATAGTACGAATTCTAAGTGTAACGCTAAAAAAAACGTTACAGATGCAAAATGTAACGCCCTAACCAGACCAGACCTAACCAGACCAGACCTAACCAATATTTCTTCTTCCTCTGATCCTGTGGAAAATTCGTCGTCGTCCTCCTGGTCGGAAGAACAATTATCTTCGATTTTTTCTCCAAGGCTGACCCTCAGCGAGACGGCCATGGGGGAGCTGAAAGCCCTGTCTCAGGGGATGGAGGAGGGACTCCTGATCCGTGCCATGGATATTGCCCAGGACAACGGCAGCCTGGTTTGGAGCTACGTCCGGGGGATTTTGCAGAATTGGCGAAAGCGTGGAATCCGGACGGTGGCGGCAGCGGAGCAGCGGGAGCGGCAGCGGACAACGGGAGGTGCGGCGCAGCCGAAAACGACGGCGGCAGTGGGGACGGTGGCGGCGGCGGACGTTGCGGAGAGCCGACGGGGGATGGAGCGGCTCAGGGAGGAGCTGAGGAAATGACGGAAGAAAAGAATAGAGAAGAAAGAATAGTGAATAAAGAATAATGGGAGGGCGGGGGAGATTCTGCGTTTTTTCCGAACTGGTTCTTTTCGATACTTCCGGTGCCTCCGGCGGCACCATCTTTCTTCTCGTGAAGAAAGATAGTGGAGAAAGACACGCCAAAGGGCTTCAAAGCCGCCCTTTGGAAACCTGCTTTGATACGGGGGAACGGAGGGGAGACGTGCGTAGGTCCTACGAATTCGCCGTAGTGCAATTAACGCGATTTAGGCCCGTCCGGTGGCGTGCCGTCGGCGTTTGCCTCCTTTTTGCAATCGACAAGTCGATTGCAAGCACTGCTTCCACCGGACTCAATTGTACTGCACGAACTGCGGCGAATTCGTAACACGTTTAGAATAACCAGCGCTTTTCGTCCCTGGCAGTCGGGTGGTTGCGGAAGTGCTCACCATTCAACCGCACCGCAGTAGGCACGAAGGGGCGGGGATAAGCGGAGCGCCGCCCCTGGTTAA
>CAVEIY010000080.1:0-9208 GCA_963615825.1 Flexilinea sp. | reverse complement strand
AAGCTCCTCGTAAAAGGAAATCTCCTGCTGATTCATTGGTATCACTCCGTTTCCTTGATGAGAGTATTATACTGCCCATAAAACCACAATGCAATTAGTTTTTCGCGGTGTTTTTCGGAAGCAGCATAGCTTCCAGCTGAGAAAAGGCATCCACCACGGGAACGCCGGCGGTCAATAAATCCTCCTTGGACTGATGACCGATGGCGCAGAGAATGCAGGGAACGCCCATGGCAGCGGCAGTGTCGTAGTCATGGAGGGAGTCTCCGATGAGCACCATGTCCTCAGGCTTTGTGTTCTGCGTGGCAAGCCAGTCAAGGCCGCGCTGGACCTTCCCGGCGGCCAGACGATCCTCAGCGCCCAGCACTGCGTCAAAGTAATTGCGGATGCCGAAGCGGGTAAGATCCGCCTCAATGCTGGCAAGATGGTTGGAGGAGAGAATCACCTGCTGCATTCCGGCCTGCCGGAGCTGTTCCAGCAGCTCTTTTGCACCGGGGTGAAGTCCCTGAAAATGCCGGGCGTAACCCTCGGCAAATTCTACGGAAATTACCGACATGGGGACTTCGTTCAGGTCAAACAAATGCTCATAAAAACGACTGATGGGGGTGTCGATGTACTGATAATACTGCGCCATGGTAATGGGCGGCATGCTCCGTTTGGCCAGCATATCGTTGACGGCCAGCAGGGAAGCGTAAGCGTCGTCGGCCAGCGTCCCATTCCAGTCCCAGATAATGGTGTGAAGCATAGGCGGCCTCCTTACATCTGAGGCGGGAACTGCTGGCGAAGCTCTCTGGCCTTTTCTAGCTTTTCCCGGAATAGCCGGTCCAAGGCTTCATAGGCTCCGGCGTAAACGGCAGAAAAAAAGGGCATTTTCCAGATGAGAAGAATACCGGCAGTCAGACCGCACAGCAGCATCCAGGGAACGAGACTCAGATCCAGCAGAAACAGCTCCATCCGATGGCCGCGGGTCATGGCAGAGGCGGTCCGGAGACACTGCCAGGGGGAAAGCTCCGGATGATCCAGCAGCAGAAACAGCGCCCCGCGATAACGGTAGGACACCACCAGCAGAATGATGGCAGTCAGGGAAAGTACGACAATCATGTACAGATTCAGCCATGCTTCGTCGCTGAGTCCCGCTGCTGCGGTGCTCAGGGGAACCACCAGAAGAAAGGTGACCGGAAGTGTAAACGCATAGCACCATACAATCAGCAGCAGCGTGCGCAGAACCTCCAGTGCAATGACACGAAGCGGAATCTGAAATCCCTCCAGCAGCGTGTTCATGGGAACCGGCTGCCTGCGGTGAATTTGCAGCGCCGCACGTGCATATCCCGTAAACAGCAGCCGGGCAACCAGCTGGAGCAGCAGGGCAATGGCGACGGAAAGCAGCATGTTGCGCGCACCGGCGGTAATGCTGTCGCTGAGGTGGCGGCTGGTGGTGGTTTGGCTGGTCAAAAAGCCGCTGAGGTATTGCAGACCATATAGTCCTGCCCGACAAAGAAGGTATACCAGCGTAATCAGCTTTGCGGCTTTTCCGGCCTGCTGGGCAGCTTCCTGGGCAGTAAGTTTTATTTCACGGCGATTCAAATCATCAACTCCTTTTTTTTCAGGGTAGAATTTTCGTAGAAAAACGTATCACAGCGGGGGAGAAATGTCAAGGAGGGGAAATTTAATTGCGGGAATCGGTTGCAAAGACCGCAGGTGCGTGGTATAATGAAGTAAATAAAAGTTACAGGATTGCCCTGCAAAATTACGTTACAGAATCACCAAAGGGGGACCTGCTTATGAACCTGGGAGAAAAGATCAAGGCGGCACGTCTGGAGCGGCACATGACCCAAAAGGACGTGGTGGGAGACTATATCACCCGCAACATGCTTTCCAAAATTGAAAACGGCAGCGCAACGCCTTCTGTCAAAACCCTGGAATACCTGGCGGGAGCGTTGGGGCTTCCCGCAGGCTACTTTATGAACGATTCCAACGGGGATGAGCTGACGCCTGGCAGCGTGGCCAGCGCCAGAAATCATTTCCGGGACGGAGAATATGAGGGCTGCGTCCAGGTGCTTGCGGGACTGGACATGGACGGCGGATACAAAGACGAGGCCATGCTCCTGATGGCTCGGGCGAAAATCGGTATGTCCAAAAAGGCGATGACCGACGGCCGCTATGAAGAGGCCATTCGCCTGGCAAAGGAAGCTCTGCAGCACAATGAAGATACGGTATATTATTCTGCCGCCTTTCGGACCGAGGCACTGCTATTGGTGGCCCGGTGTACCATGGAGCTGCAGGGGGATTTCCAAAAGGCACTGGACGACTATCAGGCGGCCTATCAGGACCAGGGCTTGGGCGAATTCTACCGAATCACCATGGCGGAATATTATATCGACCAGGGCGATCTGGACAATGCCAAGCGGGAGATGGACAGCATTGCCCGGCTTTCTGAGGCAACCAAGCCTGCGTATCTGATGCTCCAGGGGCGGATGGAACTCAAGGACAACCAGTATGAGCAGGCGGCAAAGCAGCTGGAAAAGGCAGAGCAGTTGGCCAGAACTACCGGCAGCAACTATTTCATGTCGGGACTGTATGCCATGCTGGAGCAGTGCTATCGGGAAATGGAGGACTTTAAAAAGGCCTATCATTACGCCTCAATGCAGCTGCAAATCAAGGAATAACAAAAAGGACGGAATCGCGGGATTCCGTCCTTTTCCTTAATCGTCCAGAATATAAATGGTGCAGTTTCGTCTGCCAAACTGAATGCAGGTGCTGTAGTCGTCAAAGTACAGGTCAACGATATGCCCCTTGATGGCGCCGCCGCAGTCCTCTGCGGTTGCAACGCCATAAATCCACTTGCCGTCGTCGGATACGATGTACATTTTTGTGCCGTAGGGAATCACAGAGGGATCCACTGCAATGGCACCATAGCGGGCAGAGGTTCCGGTGGCAGTGGTGCCGCCGCCGGTGTAGGCTGTGGCTTCCACAGACAGGGTGCTGGTATAGGTAAGTACCTGACCGTCAGAGGTGGTGATGGTGTTTCCGGTGTATTCCGGCTCGGGTTCCGGTGTCGGCTCCGGCTCCGGCTCCGGGGTGGGTTCCGGCGTAGGCTCCGGAGTTGGTGTGGACTGTTCCGGTTCGGGGGCGGAGGCCGCAGTGGTGGTTGCAGTGGTTGTGCTGCTGCCGGAGCTGCTGCTGGTCTGGACGGGCTGTGCGGGGGCCACGGTGGCTTCTGCTTCCTGCTCAGGCTGCTCAGCTTCACCGGTGTCGTCCTCTGCAAAGGTCTGACGGGCGCCGATGAGGACAACCTCGTCTACAGGGACCGATACCACACGAGAGGCAATTACGTCGGAGGATACCAGCTCACCGTTCTGATAAATCAGCTCTGTGGTGATCTCACGGCTTCCCTCCACACCGGGGGTCTGCACCTTGGTTTCGCCCACGGGAAGCGTGGGATCCAGATAGGAAATCGTCTCATAGGGGACGGACTCGGTGGTGGTTTTTGTGGTAGTGGCGTTGTGAGAAATCTCCAGGGTCATACCGTCATAGGTGCTGTCCAGGGTTGAGGCTGGATTGCCGTCTGCGGTGATGGTATCGCCAGCAGACAGGGTGATGGACAGATCCTGAAGCAGATCACCAATGGTGCCGCCATAGCTGACCGTACTGGTGGACTTTCCGGCATTCTGCACCGTGATGCTCTGCCCACGGGAGATGGTGATGGTTTTCTGTGCGCTGCCGCCGGTGACGGAAACCTTATCTCCTTCATTGAGGGAGATGCCTGCTTCCAGCAAAATATGATCGGTTCCTACACTGTCTGTGGTGATTTGGGTGACCTGATCGCCGTCGGTAATGGTATAGGTGCAGCCGGACAGCTTTGTCAGCGCAAAATAGCCGCCCACCATAAGAACCAGGGCAAGGGACAGAAGCAGCTGGACGGCTGTTCGTCGGATCGACCTGGGGTGTTTGCGGTGTGTCATAGGTATGTACCTCCAATAGATTGCAAAATAAATACAAAAATCGAGAAATAGAAACAAAATGTAACTATTTGAAACCTATTATAACAGAATTCTCCGAATTGTCAAGGCAGCCCCCGGAGAAAACATTGGAAGGACGCTGGGATAGCCCTTGACGAAAGCGGGAAATATGATAGGATGGAGGCAGCGGCAACCTTGCTGTATCATTTAGAAAGGGGAAATCAAAATGGAATTGAAGGGTTCAAAAACCGAGAGCAATCTGCTTGCGGCGTTTATGGGCGAGAGCGAGGCAAGAAACAAGTATACCTATTTTGCCAGCAAGGCCAAAAAGGAGGGCTATGAGCAGATTGCAGCCATCTTCCAGGAGACGGCGGACAATGAGAAGGAGCACGCCAAGATGTGGTTTAAGGAGCTTGGACTCCTGGGCAGCACCGCGGAGAACCTCCTGTCTGCCGCAGAGGGTGAGAACTATGAGTGGACAGATATGTACGAGGGCTTTGCCAAAGAGGCGGAGGAAGAGGGCTTTACAGAGTTGGCTATAAAGTTCCGCATGGTGGCAGAGATTGAGAAGCATCATGAGGAACGGTATCGTGCTCTGCTGCGCAACATTGAAATGCAGGAGGTGTTTGAAAAGAGCACCGTGACGGTATGGGAGTGCCGGAACTGCGGTCATATTGTAGTGGGTACCAAGGCACCGGAGGTATGTCCTGTCTGCGCCCATCCCCAGAGCTATTTCCAGGTGAGAAAAGAAAACTATTAACACAGACCGTGAAAAAGCCCCGAAGCAGCAACAAACTGCTTCGGGGCGGACTGTTTTTGTGTGAGGATCAGACGTTAAACAGGAAGTTGACTACGTCGCCGTCCTGCATTACATACTCCTTGCCTTCGGAGCGAACCAGACCCTTGGCGCGGGCAGCGGCCAGAGTTCCGCATTCCTGGAGGTCGTGGTAGGCGATGACCTCTGCACGGATAAAGCCGCGCTCAAAGTCGGAGTGAATTTTACCGGCAGCCTGGGGCGCCTTGGTGCCCTTTTTGATGGTCCAGGCGCGGCATTCGTCGGGGCCTGCGGTGAGGAAGGAGATCAGACCCAGCAGCGCATAAGAGCATTTAATGAGCTTATCCAGGCCGGATTCCTCAATGCCCAGCTCCTCCATGAACATCTGCTTTTCCTCAGGATCATCCAGTTCGGCAATATCGGCCTCCAGCTTGGCACAGATGGGAAGCACCTGAGCGCCTTCCTTTTCGGCCAGCTCTGCCACCTGGTTGTAGAACTTGTTTTCTGTGGGATTGGCCACGCTGTTTTCGTCCAGGTTTGCGGCATAGATGACGTTCTTCAGGCTCAAAAGATCGGAGGTCTGAAGCACAGCCAGCTCGTCGTCAGAACACTCATAGGTCCGGGCGGTTTTGCCCTCGTTGAGATGCTCCAGCAGTCCTTCAAAAATCTCTGCCTCCTGGAGGTACTTCTTGTCACCCTTGGCTGCCTTCTTAGCCTTGTCGATCCGGCGCTCGACCATCTCGATGTCAGCCATCACCAGCTCCAGGTTGATGATGTCAATGTCGCGGAGGGGATCGGTGCTGCCCTCTACATGGGTGATATTGCTGTCCTCAAAGCAGCGAACCACATGAACAATGGCGTCAGTGGAGCGGATATTGCTGAGAAATTTGTTGCCCAGCCCCTCGCCCTTGGACGCGCCTTTGACCAGACCTGCAATATCTACAAATTCAATGACTGCGGGGGTGAATTTCTTGGGATTGTACATATCCCGCAGACCCTCCAGCCGCTCATCGGGAACAGTGACCATACCCACGTTGGGGTCGATGGTGCAGAAGGGATAGTTGGCGGCCTCGGCGCCGGCGTTGGTAATGGCGTTGAACAGGGTGCTCTTGCCCACGTTGGGCAGACCCACAATGCCTAATTTCATGTATATTCATCCTTTCGGTTTTGTTCTTCACAACATCTAATCATACCACAGCATGGGGGAAAAGGCAAACAAATTGTGCGGGATTACCGGACGGAACGGGCGTTTTGGGGGAGAATATGACTTTGGATGGCCATGGCGACCCCATCGGCCCGATTGGATGGCAGTACCACGTCCGCTGCGGCCTTGAGGGAATCCACTGCATTGCCCATGGCAAAGCGCAGACCGGCAGCCTGGAACATGGGATGGTCATTCTCGCCGTCGCCAATGCAGGCAACCTCTTCCTTTCCAAGCCCCAGGTGGGAAACCAGGGCACCCAGTCCGCTGCCCTTGGAGGCGGAGGCGTGGAAAATTTCCACATACAGTCCGGAGTAGGCACTGCAAAGGTCTGGAAAGCGTGCTAACACCGAGGTAACGGCCTGACGGCTGTTTCTCCCCAGAAAGAAGAATTGCAGCTCCTCCACATCCAGACCAAGGGCTTTCATTTCCTGTGCAAGATCGGGAATACAGCGGGAGGTATTGGCATCCTTGCCGTAGACCATACGTCCCATAGCGTGCAGCGGGTGTCCCTCCACCAGATATTGATGGTCGATGTGTGCGGTGCGGCCAATATGAGCCGTCTTTAGCTGGTCCATCAGCTCCAGCGCCATGGCGCGGGGAATTTCTGCCCGAAAGATGGTGCGATTGTCCGTAAGATCCGTGACTCGGGCACCGTTGGAGGTGATGGCATAGTGGTACAGCTCCGGATGGGCGACCAGCTGATGGGGCAGACAGCACAGCGCACGCCCAGTGGTGGGGACGATCTGAATTCCGGCGTCATGGGCGGCGATCAACGCCTGAAGGACGGCCGGGGTAATACGGCTGCGGGAATTGAGACAGGTGCCATCCATGTCGATGGCAAGCAGTTTGATCATAAAATCAGAACTCCTTGAGAAATAAGGTTGGATTTTAAACAGTCATGAATTATAATGGTTCCAAGGAAATGGTATCAGCTTTTTTGGAAAAATGCAAGGCTGATTCAAGTACAGAAAGCGGGGAGCGAAAATGCCGGTATATAAAACTGCATGCCGCGGCTGCCATGGAGGCTGCCTGTATGATTTGACGGTAGAAAACGGAATCGTAACCAAGGCAAGACCGTCGAAGGACGGTCCACTCAACCGCGGACGGGGCTGCGTCAAGGGAATGAGCATCATCGAGCAGATGTACCATCCCCAGCGGCTCAGATATCCACTAAAGCGAATTGGACCCAAGGGAAGCGGACAATGGCAGAGAATATCCTGGGACGAGGCCTATGACACCATTGCAGAGCGCATGAACGGCCTGATCCGGCAGAACGGTCCGGAGTGCATTTCCGCTCTGACCGGTACCGGACGGCATCATCTCCCGTACTTTTTCCGGATGGGCAATGCCATTGGAACCCCCAATTTTTCCTCGGCAGGGGGACTGATCTGCCTGGGACCCCGGCGGACCGGTGCAGTGATGACCGGCGGACTGTTTGCGGGAGTGGACTACTTTGGCCCCGTGCGTCCGGGCGGAATCCTGGTATGGGGCGCGAATCCTGCCATCAGTGGGGCGGACGGAGAGCTGCAATGGTTCATCAAAGACGCTGCCCGGGAGAAAATCCCAATGGTTGTGGTGGACCCCAAGCCCAATGAGTTGACCAGACAGGCGAAATACTGGCTGCGGATTCGTCCGGGAACCGATGGGGCGCTGGCGCTGGGGATTTTGAACATTCTGATTCAGGAAAACCTTTATGACCATGATTTCGTGGAGCACTACACCTATGGCTTTGATGCTTTGCGGGAACGGTGCAGGGAATATCCTGTGGAGCGGGTGGCGAGGATTACGGACATTCCAGCAGAAGAGATTCTGGCGGCAGCCCGATGGATCGGAACCACAAAGCCACTGGGTCTGGAGCAGGGATGCGCCTTTGAGCAGAGCGTCAATGCCATGGATACCTGCCGGGCGATTTTTATGATTCCGGCCATCACCGGAAACTATGACGTTCCGGGCGGCTTTGTGGAGAGCATGGAGATTGCGCCTGCCGGTCTACCGCCCTGCAATGAAATCCCTGCGGAGCGGGCGGCAAAGGGCTTAACCGGCGGCTACCCGTTTTTAAAGGGAGATGGAATGGCACATCCCTATCTGGTGCTGGAGGCAATCCGCACCGGAACGCCCTATCCCATTCGGGGCATGTTCATCCAGGCGAATAACACGCTAATTTCCATGGCGGATGCACAACACACCTATGACTGTCTGAAAAAGCTGGACTTTCTGGTGTATATGGATGTATTTATGAACCCCACGGCGGAGCTGGCGGATATTGTGCTTCCGGCTGCACTGTGGCCCGAAGTGGATTGCCTGTTCTGCATGCCGGAGTTTGCGGATCGGGTGCTGCTGTCCCAACGGAAATGCGTGCAGGTGGGGGAGTGTAAGTCGGATGAAGAATTTATTCTGGAACTTTGCCGCCGTGCCGGGTGGAATTACGGCTTTACCAGCCAGAGTGCCATGCTGGAGGGGCAGCTTCAGGAGATGATCCGTCGCCGCCCGGAGCTGTCCGGCATCACGGTGGAGGAAATTCAGAATAGAGGCTATCTGGAACCGGAGCGGACCTATGGAAATTACAAAACCAGAGGCTTTCAGACCCCCACAGGCAAGTTTGAGTTCTGGTCCACGGCCATGGAACAGGCGGGAGCGGACCCCTTGCCCTTCTGGCAGGAGCCGCCGGAAACGCCGGTGTCCAATCCGATGCTTTCCGCAGAATACCCCCTGATTCTCACCACAGGCGGAAGGCAGCAGCCTTATTTTGTCTCCAACAACCGGCAAATTCGATCTCTGAGAAGGCTGGAGCCGTTCCCCATTGTCACCCTGCATCCGGATACCGCTGCCAAATACGGCATCGGAGAGGGCGACTGGGTTTGGATCGAAAATCAGCGGGGCAAGATTACCCAGAAGGCCCATCTTGACAGCGGCATCTCGCTCCATGTAATCAATGCACAGTTTGGCTGGTGGTATCCGGAGGCGGGACCACCGGAGTATGGCTGGCGGGAGTCCAATGCCAATCTGCTCACAGCGGCGGCACCACCCTACGACCACTATCTGGGGTCCTATCAGCTTCGTGGCCTCCTGTGTCGGGTGTACCCCAATCCCAACTGCACCATTGAGCAGCGTTATGAACAGTGGATGAGACAATCAGAAACGGACGCACTTCAAATTTGAAGTGCGTCCGTTTGGTTGGCACTTTAGTGACAAAGAAACCCCTAGTTCTACTAGGGGTCGGCAAAAAGGCTTATAGCAAAAACAAAAACCTCCATGTTAGAATGGTGATGGTTT
>CAVEIY010000079.1:5832-9255 GCA_963615825.1 Flexilinea sp. | reverse complement strand
GCTGGAAGGTAACTGCCGACACCAAGGTTTCCGATTTGGAGATCTACAATGTGGAGAACATCACCGCTGACGAGCCGGTAACCATCACCTTCGATTCCACCTCCACCGTTGTGGCAGGAACCTACGGCAATGTTACGCTGGAGGGTCCCGGTGTGGATCAGTGGCCCGAAATTCCCGAGGAGCCTGAGGAGGAATCCATCGTGGAAAGCGTGGTAGAAGAGGCATCCGTTCCGGAGACAACTCCCACCCCCGAACCCACTCCCGAGGTTACTCCCGAGCCTGAGGAAGCATCCGGCGGTCTGTCCGGCGGCGCAATCGCAGGCATCATCATTGCTGTGGTCGTTGTCATTGCCGCAGCCGCTGTGATCCTCAAAAAACGCGCTTCAAAGAACAGCAAGTAATCGCTTTTTGTTCTGACTATCATCCATAACCACTCAGGCGCTGCCGCGAACTCTCGCAGCAGCGCCTGAGCATTTTATTTCACCGTTATGGCTGTCCCGGCCCTCTGCCCCGGGCCGCATAATAGGCATGCATCACCGTGGACACCAGGATAATCCCTGCGGAAATCGCCCCGGCCAGGAGCATGGTGTGGGTCCCCTCCCGTAAAAACTCCATGCCCTGCATTTTCACCGCGCAGACCATGGTACGATACAGACTGCCGCCGGGAATCAAGGGAATTGCCGAGGACATCAAAAACACCGTTGCGGGCGCGCGGAACCGTCTGGCGCAGATTTCCGAATAAACCGTAATGAGCATGCTGGAAAGCAGATATCCCACCACGTCCGAGGTGCCCCAGGACAGGAACAGCAAATAGCTTCCCCAGGCCAGCAGTCCTCCCAACGCGCCCCAAAAGAGGGTTTTTCCTCGAACGTTGAAAATCAGTGAGAATCCTAGGGAGCCAAGGGCAGCGGTAATCAGCTGTAATACATCGGTTTCCATTCTCCGCCCTCCTTACAGAAACAGTGCCGAGGGAAGTGCAAATCCCCAGGCCAACGCCAAGCTCAGCAGTAGAGATTCACAGAACCGCAGCAGACCGGAAATGGTATCTCCGGTAAACATATCCCGAATGGCATTGGTCATGGCAATTCCGGGCACCAGCAGCATAATATCACCGATGGCAACCTTGTCCGGCGCACAGGGCACCCCCAGATAGGCCAGTCCATGGGCCACAAATCCGCCTAAAATGGCGCAGAGTAAAATGGACGCAATTCCCGGCACCTGGAGCCGTTCCATCAGCCGGAGCATCAGCCGAATCAGCAGTCCAATTCCCGCCGAAATCGCCGCATCCAGCCAGCTTCCGCCAAAAAACAGAGAAAAGACCAGGCTGGTAAAGCCATAGATCAAAATGGTAAAGGGAAAGCTGTAGGTTTTTCCACGGGTGATTTCCTCCAGCCGCTGCCCCAGCGTCTCCATGCTGCATCCTCCGGCGCAGATCTCCCGGCTCAGGGCGTTAAGGCGCGTCAGGGCTGTCATATCATATTGTATGCCGGAAATCCGGCGGGTTTGGGTAACCGGTCCGTCCGCCCATTGGGCCGTTACCACCATGCTGGAGGTGATGGTAAACACATCCACCCGGGTTGCCCCCTGGGACCGAAGAATTCGGGTGAGCGTATCCTCTACTCTGCCCACCTCTGCCCCGCGCAGCAGCATTTGCTCCCCCAGGTCCAATGCCCTCGTTAAGAGCATCTCATGTTCTGACGGCTGATGCATGTTTGTCGCCTCCCTGCCCAAGCTGCCGTAAGTATAGCGCAGTTTTTTGTGTTTTTCAAACAGAATCATTGTACCCGGGGCGAAAATTTGGTATAGTAACCATACTGTGCGCCGACAAGGTGCAAAGTATGCAAAAAGGTGGGATTGCAATGCGAATCATGGCAGCCATGGGCACGCCCTTTTCTCCCGATCAATTGGCAGAAATTCAGGCGCTTGCAGAAGAACACGGCATCACTCTGCGGCAGATGGACGCTTCCATCCGATATCCCGCCGACGCTTTAGCCGACTGCGAAATTCTTGTGGGCTATTTCCCGCGAGGACTGCTCAAGGGCGCCCACCGGCTCCGCTGGCTGCATCTTCCCTCTGCCGGTGCGGACAAATACGTGGACGATGGGCTGTACGACGGACACGAATTTGTTTTGACCAATTCCTCCGGTGCTTTTGGAGCCGCCATTGCCGAGCAGCTGGTGATGGGTACGCTGATGCTGCTTCGCCGGATGCCGGAGTATCTCCGCCAGCAACAGCAGCATGTGTGGCATCGGGTCGGTGATCTCCGCTTTCTTGGCTGCAGTCAGGTGGCGATTCTCGGCACCGGCAATCTGGGCAGCACCTTTGCGCAGTACTGTGCCGCCATGGGGGCGGAAACCATTGGGATTAGCCGCTCCGGAGCCCCCTCTGCACCGTTTCATCAGGTTTATCCCATGTCTCAGCGGCTGACCGCCATCTGTTCCGCGGATGTCGTGGCCGCCTGTCTGCCCCTGACCCGGGAAACCCAGGGAATTTTGGACCGCAGCTTTTTCGCTGCAATGAAGCCCGGCGCCATTTTCCTCAACACCGGTCGGGGAAAAACCGTCTGCCAGGAGGATATGATCGAAGCCCTTCGTTCCGGGCATCTGGGCGGCGCAATGCTGGACGTTGCAGAGGAAGAACCCATGCCGCTGGACTGCCCCCTATGGGATATGGAAAACGTCTTTATCACGCCCCATATCTCCGGCTCGGACCTGGACCCCGAAAATACCCGGCATATTTTCCGTATATTCCGGGACAACCTTTCCCGCTATCTCCAGGGCCAGCCCCTTCAAAATGTAGTAAACCGAACCCAAGGATACTAAAATACCGTATACAAAGGAGAAATTCACATGCAGGTAACCATCATCTCTCAGGAAAAAGGCTCTGCAAAGGTTCAGATCACCTTCCCCGGTGACATGCTGAGCAAGGCGCTGGACAAGGTCTATGCAGAATACACCAAAACCCATGAGGACTTCCAGGTTCCCCGTGCCAATCTTGCCACCGATCCCGCCGCACAGAATCTGCTGCGTCAGGCCGTGCAGGATGTATTTTCCGAGCACTATGCCCAGGCCATTGCCGAAACCGGCCTGACCGTTGCCTCTGAGCCGGTGATTTCCGTTCTTCAGGCCAGCGAAACCGAGGGTCTGGAGTTCCAGATGGAATTTGCCCTGCGTCCCGAGATTCAGCTGGGACAGTACAAGGGCATTCACGTCAGATGCCCCAGCGTAGAGCTGACCGAGGCAGAAAAGCAGGCGGCCATTGCGGCAGCTCAGGCCCAGAACACCGTCCACAAGAGCGTAGATCGTCCTGCCCAGCTGGGTGACATCGCCGTGATTGACTTCACCGGCTATCTGGATGGCGTTCCCTTTGACGGCGGCGCCGGTACCGACTATCCCCTGTCCCTTGGCTCCGGCACCTTCATCC
>CAVEIY010000079.1:0-5822 GCA_963615825.1 Flexilinea sp. | reverse complement strand
ATCCCCGGCTTTGAAGAGCAGCTGGTGGGAGCTTCCATCGGCGACCATGTGGCAGTCAACGTTACGTTCCCCGAGAACTATCAGGCAGAAAATCTTGCCGGTAAGCCCACCGTATTCCGGGTGACTATTAAGGGCCTCCAGCATCCCGAGGAAGCGCCCCTTACCGACGAGCAGAAGCAGCAGGCCGTAGAGCAGGCACAGCAGCAGAAAAAGAACCAGGCTGATCTTCAGATTGAGGACTATGTGCTTGGCAAGATTCTGGACGAAGCCCATGTGGAAATCCCCGACGCCATGCTCAAGAGTGAGGTCAATATCTGCATGCAGCAGTTTGCCGCAGAGCTGAGTGCAAAGGGCAGCGATCTTGGCTCCTTTGCCCGTCAAAGCGGAAAAACCGTAGACCAGATGGCTGCGGAAATGGAACCCCTGGCCAAGCGCCGGATTATGCTGCGGCTGGTGCTGTCCGCCATTGCCGAGGCAGAGCATCTGGAGGCAACCGCAGAGGAAGTAGAAGCCCACTGGGATGCCATGGCACAGCAGTACGGCATTGACAAGCCCCGTCTGAAGGTCTATGCCGGTGACGGTGCCGAGGAACAGATTAAAGCGGAAATCACCAGCTCCAAGGCATATGCCCTGCTGCGGGAAAGCACAATTCTGGAGATGGAATAATATGAAAACCTGGATTGCCGGGGGCAGAGTCATAGACCCCCGGACCCACATTGACAGCAAGCTGAATCTGGTGCTGGAGGGCGGCAAGGTAGTCGCCCTCACCGACCAGGCCCCGGAATCCGGTGCAAACGTTATACGCGCCGATCACCGAGTGGTGTGCCCCGGATTCATCGACATCCATATGCACGAAGCGCCGCTCAGTGATTTATCCGACATTGAAGGCTCGATTCTGGGCTGCATGCTGCGGATGGGCGTTACCACGGCGCTGGGCGGCAACTGCGGCGAGAACATTCTTCCTCCAAAGGAATACTTCCAGCGTGTAGCAGGCCGTCTCCCCGTCTCTCTGGCGCTGCTGGCCGGTCATGGCGCAGCCCGGGAAGCTGCCGGATTTACTGACCGTTATCAATCCCTTACTCCGGAGCAGGTGCATGCAGTCACCGGAATTCTGGAGCAGTGGCTTCAGGACGGCTGCTTTGGAATCTCCTACGGCATCCGCTACTATCCCGGCACCACACGGCAGGAGCTGTTGGAAACGGCCCAGCTGTGCCAGAAGGATCATCTGCTGGTAGCTGCCCATGTGCGGGATGACGCGGACTATATCTTCGACTCCATCACGGAATTCCTGGAGCCTGGCTGGAAATACGGGCTGAAAATGCAGGTAAGCCATCTGGGTTCCATGGGCGGCTATGGGCAGATGGCACAGGTGCTCTCCATGCTGGATGCCGCCCGTGCCGGTGGGCTTGACGTGATGGCGGACTGCTATCCCTATGACGCTTTCTCCACCCGCATTGGCGAAACCACCTATGACCCCGGCTTCCTGGAGCGCTATCACTGCGGCTATGACGCCATCGGCCTCTGCGGCGGAAAATACGATGGTCAGCGGTGTACCAAAGAGATTTTTGACGAGCTGCGGAAGGAGCATCCCGAAACCATCACCGTAGGATACGTGATGCAGCCAGAGGACGTGCGCATGGCAATGGCGCACCCTGCCGTGATGCTGTGCAGCGACGGCCTGATGGAAGCCCATGAGGGTCATCCCCGGGCTGCCGGTACATTTCCAAGACTCATTGCCCAGTATGTCAGAACCGGCACCCTGGGGCTGTATGATGCAGTGGAAAAAATGACTGCCATGCCAGCCCAGCGGCTTGGACTGACGCAAAAGGGCAGCATTGCCCCGGGCTGTGACGGCGACGTGGTGATCTTTGATCCGGATACCATTCAGGATCGGGCCACGTTCCAGCAGCCGGACCTGCCGCCTGTGGGCATTGACTATGTACTAATGGGCGGCGAAATCGCCTGCGACCACGGCACCATTGTAAACGGGTCCCTGGGCACTCCCATTCGCCGGAGCTAAATCAGGACATCAAAAAAGCGGAAACACGAAATTCGTGTTTCCGCTTTTCTTTGTTTCAGCCGGGATTCCAGGCTTACGCTGCTTTTACCGCCTGACGGTAGAGCATTGCAATAACCTCGGCACGGGTGCAGGCATCATCCGGTGCATAGGTGGTGGTAGACGTACCAAATACAATGCCCTCGGAAGCAGCCCACTTTACAGCATCGGCATAGTAGGCCTTCTCTGCCACATCGGTGAAGGGATTCTTCAGTGCGGAGACATCGGGCTTACCGGCTGCACGATACAGGAATGCTGCAACCTGGCCGCGAGTGCAGGAGGCGTCGGGTTCAAAGGTGGTATCCGAAGTACCCGCAACAATTCCCTTGGAAACGCCCCACTTCACAGCATCGGCATAGTAGGCATCCGCTGCCACATCGGTGAAGGGATTCTTCACATCGGAGACATCGGGCTTACCGGCTGCACGGTACAGGAAGGAAACAACCTGGGCACGGTTGCAAACCGTATTCGGCTCGAAGGTGGTATCGGAGGTGCCGTAGACAACGCCGTTGGAGGTGCCCCAAAGTACCGCATCATAGAAGAAGTCGCTCTTTGCCACATCGGTGAAGGGGTTCTTAACCTCAGGCTCTTCTACCTCTTCATTGACAGGAATCACTGCATTGACAGAGGAATTCTCCAGGGTAATCTGGTAGTTCTGGCTGTAATTCGCCTTACCCATTTCATAGGTGTAAATCACCAGAGCCAGCTTGTGGCCAGCCTTCACGGTGTAGAGGTTGGGCTGGAGATACAGGGTGTAGTCGTGGTTCTCGCCAGCCTTTAGGGAGATTTTGCCGTCTGCTGTAGAGGAAGCGGAGTCATAGCCAGCAGTGGGGTTGCAGAGATCCATCCAGCCGCGGGCAATGATCTTGTAGGAAACATCGCTGGTTTTCAGCTCAGCGTAGTCGTAGTTTGCAAGGCCGCCGCCCATCCAAGCGCCGCCCTTGGTGATCTCCTTGGGAACATAGCTGCCGCTGGTGTTAAATGCCGGGAAGGTCTCCCCCTCGGGCGCAATATCCACCAGCATTGCGCTGACCATCAGCGCGTCGCGCTCCTCAATGGGCACGTTTGCAGCATATGCTGCAATGCCATTTTCGTCGGCAATGTTGGCCACAAAGTTATCGTGATCCAGTGCATCGGTGCTTTCCACCTCTGCATCGTCGCTGTACTCCGCAGTGCCTCTGGGTACAGCTGCAGCCGCAGGCGTATCATAGTTGTCCGCAGAAGCCGTGAAGTTGACCGCAACACTGCCCTTGATGACCGTATCCTCTGCCACGTCCACCGTGTACATGGAGCTGACGTCGGTAGAACCGGCAGTGAGCTTATCTCTCCAGTTGTTCCGCTTGATGCCCTGTGCGGCATAATCGCTGTTGATGGTGGTGGTACCGGTCTTGGTGGTATCCTTCAGGACAACATCCTCATCGGTATCCCAGCTGTCATAGGTGTGCCATACGGAGCCGTCGGAGTTATCCTGTGCGGTAACGGCTGCCATATCCTCTGCGTCGTTCTCCACCCCATAGAGGTAGTGGCTGAACCAGCGGTTGAGCACGTTGTTATAGGACTCGCCGTCGATGTAGAACTCCAGGTTGCCAGCGGGATAGCTGGGGGTCAGGTGCGCATCCTGATGGAGCAGCAGCTTAACGTTGACGCCAGCCTCCTGATAGGCCTTGTACATCAGGTCAAATTCCTTGGTACGAACGTTGTCGTCGTTGAGGCCATGGACAATCAGTGCAGGGCACTTGATGTTCTTGGCATCCTTGGTATAGTCGCGAACCTTCCAGTGGTCGGAATAGTCGCCGTTGGTAGCAAGCTGATCCTTCTGGATCTGATAGAGGTAGTTGCCATACTTTTCTGCGATGGTTGCATAGTCCGTGGGATCCAGGTAACGGCCATTGCAGTACCAGGCAAGATACTCGGAGTAGCTTACATTGCTGCTGGTGGAAATGCCCTGGGAGTTGGTGTACTCATACCAGCTGGCAATGCCGGCAACGGGAACGATGGTCTCCAGGCCCTCAACGCCGGTGGTGGCCAGGCCAAACTGGGTGGTACCAGCGTAGGAACGACCGGTCATACCAACCTTGCCGTTGGACCAGTCTGCCGCAATGGTAATGTTGCTGGTCTTATCGGTGTAAGCAACACGGTCGCCGTGGAGCCATTCAATGACGCACTTAAATGCATCAATCTCCAGGTCGGTGCCGCAGGTTTCAAAGCCATCGGAACCCTTGGTGCCCAGACCGCCGCATTCAACAACAGCATAGCCGCGGGTCAGATAGTAATCGTACCACTCCAGGTCCTCATAGTCGTACATCTGCTCAGAGGGATTGTAGTAGTACCAGTCGGCGCTGTTTGCCTCAGCAGCCGCCTCTTCGGTGGTAGCAGTGCCCTCGGGGGTACGGGGATTGGGCCGGCTATACAGCTTGGAGATGTCATATGCCTCACTGCCCAGATTCTTTCCGGGACTCATGGAGCTGTTGCAGCCTGGAATGTAAGGACGAGCCTCATAGATGGTAGCTGCCTTATAATCGCCCTCCATGGCTGCACGGGGGATCTGAACAACAGCCTTTACCAGGTCCAGCTTACCGTCGTCATCGGTGTCATAGTTGGTTTCCACATAGACCACATAACGGATGATGTCGCTGTCCTCGTTGCTATAACCCGTCTCCATCGAGCCGGTGGTATAGGGGAAGATGGGCTGCGCCATACCGTTCATGAACAGCGGCTCCAGCTTATCGGCATGGAGTGCATCATACATGGTGTCAGCAGCTGCCTTCATCTGGCGGTACGCCTCCAGGGTGCAAACTGCATTGGTATCGGTGTCGTCGTCAATCATGCCCATGCTGCGAGCCTGTGCCAGGTAGTCAGCAGGGTAGGTGCCCAGCTGCTCCTCCGTCATACCGGTCCACAGCAAAAGCGCACGGACTGCCTCGGCAACCGAGGGGCCTTTTGCTTCAGACGCATCCTTGGGAATCTCAATGCCCTGGTCCAGCTCCGCAAGGTCTGCATAGGTCAGGACGTCGCTGTCTGTTGAATCGGCAGCAAACACCGCACCAGGCAGAACCGTCAGCACCATTGCCAGCGTCAGCAGCAGGGCGAGCATTCTTTTCTTCATGTTACGCCTTCCTTTCATTTTCTTGGCTTGAATCTTCCTTCCTGCGCCACTTTTCATAACCCCGACACAGTACACAAAAGAAACTAATTGCTAGTTTAAATGGTTAAAGCTACGATTTCAATAGGCATACTATCTAACTGTTGACGAAAAGTTTACAAAATCTTTGTTATGTTTATCTTGAACGCAAAAAATTGTGCATATATTCTGTATATTTCTCTGTATTTTTTGTAATTTATGAATATATGCAGGATTTTGTTCATAAATCCCTGTTGCAAATGAATATCAGTAATTTCCATTTACGGAAATAGCTAAAAGCGGAAGCACAATGTGCTTCCGCTTTTCCATTTTGTAAATTAGCCTACGTAGTTATCATAAGCGTCCTGGTACAGCTCTACCAGACGATCGGCATTCATGCCCTTCAGTGCTTCCACAAAATCCGTTTCGTAGTTGTCGAAGCTATACTCGCCGGTGATGTACTTTACGGTCATCTCATCCAGGAAGGTGTCAATGTCGCTCTTGACATTGTTGTACTCGGCATTCTCAGCCTCCAGTACCACCTTGTTGGGAACCACATGGCTGTAGTCCAGATTTGCATCCTGCCACTGATCCCAGGAATCCAGCTGCTCCTGGGTGTAGGTGCCGGTGCCGCGCATGGGATCT
>CAVEIY010000078.1:0-9283 GCA_963615825.1 Flexilinea sp. | reverse complement strand
GCCCGAGGAGCACAACGACTATATCTTTTCCATTGCCTGCGAGGAGCTGGGACTCACTGGGGCTGCGGCGATTTTGATTCTCTATGCCCTGCTGATTCTCCGGGGCTACTGGATCTCCATGCACATCCGGGATCGGTTTTTGTCCCTGACGGTTGCGGGGATCACCACCCTGACGGCATTGCAGGTGTTTTTCAACATCGGCGTGGTGACAAATCTCCTGCCCTCCACCGGAATCTCCCTCCCGTTTTTCAGCTATGGCGGTACGGCGCTGCTGATTCAGCTGGGGGAGATGGGGATTATTTTGGGGGCTTCCCGGCAATGCTCGGCGGGGTTTTTAGCTTGAGACAATACCACATCAATGTGTCATCTGGTACTGTCTCGGATGCATCAAAAGCAGTGCTTACAAGAGCATGATAAAAGAGGTATCTGATTGATGAATGTTATTTTTACCTGCGGCGGCACCGGCGGGCATATCAGTCCGGCGCTGGCAGTGGCCAATCTGCTGAAGGAGCGGCATCCCGAGGCAAACATCCTGTTTGTGGGCGCAGAGGACGGCATGGAGAAGGATCTGGTGCCCCGTGCGGGCTTTCAGCTGGAGACGGTGCGCATCTCCAACTTTCAGCGGAAGCTCAGTCCAAAGGGCATTGTCCACAATGTAAAATCCCTGCACTATATGATGAGCAGCCGACGGAGCGCAGACCGGATCATCCGGGAATTTCAGCCGGACGTGATTGTGGGCACCGGCGGCTATGCCAGCTATCCCATGCTGCGGCAGGGGGCAAAGCATGGGGTTCCCACGGCGCTCCATGAATCCAATGCGGTGCCGGGACTGACCACGCGGCTGGTGATGGAGCAGGTGGACCGGGTGATGGTATCCTTTGAGGAAAGCCGGAACAACTATCCCCATCCGGAGCAGGTCCGGGTGGTGGGCATGCCGGTACGCAGCGAGTTCTTTTTCACGGACAAGCAGGCGGCACGGAAGCAGCTGGGCCTGGATGACCGTCCGGTGGTGGTGAGCTTCTGGGGGTCCCTGGGCGCCCGGGAGATGAACAAGATGATCGCGCGGTTTATGGCGAAGAATGTGGAGGACGGACTGCCGTTCCAGCACATTCATGCGGCAGGCAGCTACGGCTGGAAGTGGATGCCCGAATATGTCAAGGAGCAGGGAGTCGATTTAAAGGCCACGCCCTCCATCGACATGAGGGAATTCATCTATGACATGCCCACGGTGATGGCAGCGGCAGACCTTGTAATCTGTCGGGCCGGTGCGGCAACCATTGCAGAGGTGGCGGCAGCGGGAAAGCCTGCGATTTTTGTGCCCTCGCCCAATGTTACCGACAACCACCAGGAGAAAAACGCCAGAATCATTGAGCATCAGGGCGGCGCGGTGGTGCTGCGGGAGAGCGAATGCAGCGGCGACGTGCTGTATGATGCGGCAAAGAAGCTGCTGACGGATTCCGAGGCTCTGGAAAAAATGGGCCGTGCGGCCGAAGCGCTGGCTGTGCCGGATTCTGCGGAACGAATTCTGAATATTATGATGGAACTGATGAAACAATAAGCGTTGCAGCGTCAAAAACCGCAGGCTGCAATTGTTCCTGCGGGACAGCTGAAACATAGAAAGGAGGCGGCGTCATGGACACAGAACGCACCCCTCAGACCCGTCGATGGAACCGGGGCGGGTTCCCCACCTGGGCGAAAATGCTGGTGGCAGTGGCTGTGGTGCTGCTGTTTTCCCTGGTGTTTTTCCGGGTGAAAACCTTTACCGTCACCGGAAATGTGCGCTATACCGCCGATCAGGTGGCAGAGGCCAGCGGCATTACCAAGGGGGATATCCTCATGGCGGTGAACAAAACCAGAACGGCCAGCCGGCTGCTGGTAAAGCTGCCGTATATCGAAGAGGTCCGGGTTTATAAGGAAATGCCGGGTACGGTACGGTTTGAGGTGAAGGAATGCAGCGCGGTCATGGCGGCAAAATCGGAATTTTCCACCTATTGGCTCATGACCGAGGACGGAAAGCTGCTGGAAGAGGTGGATTCCCGGGAGGACCCGAAGCTTTCGGGTATTCCGGTGATTGAGGGCGTCAATTTATCCCTGCCGACCCTGGGGCAGCAGGCGGTGTTTGACGATGTGCTCAGCGGAAAAACGGCCATGGAGCTGATCGGCGCAATCTCCGATGCAGGGCTGCTTGGCTCGGTGTCGGAGCTGAATCTGGAGGACCCGTCCAATATCACCCTGCAATACGGAAACGACCTGACCGTGTGGCTGGGCGACGGCAGCGACGGGGCCTATAAGCTGCAGTATCTTCTGGCAGTTCAGGCACAGCTCACCGCCGGAAAGCGCGGCGTATTGGATTTGAGCTTTTCTTCCGGGCAGCAGGCAGTGTTTCATCCATTGACATAAAATTGCGGAAAATCCGTAAAGTTTCTATTGACCTTAGTGTGCTTTCGCGATAAAATAAAGGCAAAGTAGCCATTTGAGGCGCAAAATGCGCAGAATATAAGTACTTAGGAGGAATTAACTTATGAGCGAATCCTATCCCGAGAGAGTTGTCGCCATTAAAGTCATCGGCGTTGGCGGCGCGGGCAACAATGTTGTCAACCGCATGATCGAAGCCGGTGTACAGGGCGTTGATTTTATTGCAGTGAATACCGACCGTCAGGACCTCAACAAGTCCAAGGCTGCCGAAAAGGTGCAGATCGGTGAAAAGCTCACCGGCGGCATGGGCGCAGGCTCCAAGCCCGAGATCGGCAAGAAGTCCGCAGAGGAGAGCCGTGCAGCCATTGCCAAGATGCTGGAGAACACCGACATGGTGTTCATCACCGCAGGCATGGGCGGCGGTACCGGCACCGGTGCAGCTCCCATCATTGCCGACATCGCCCGGGAGACCGGTGCGCTGACTGTTGGCGTTGTTACCAAGCCCTTTAAGTTCGAGGGCGCGCGCCGTATGGCTCAGGCCGAGGACGGAATTTCCGCCCTGTCCGACAAGGTGGACTCCCTGATTATCATCCCCAACGACCGGCTGAAGTACGTCACCGATCAGAAGATCACCTTTGCCAATGCATTTGGCATTGCTGACGACGTGCTCAAGCAGGCAGTCAGCTCCATTTCCGAGCTGGTGGGCTATTCCGATAACGTTCTCATCAACCAGGACTTCGCTGACGTTTCCGCCGTCATGCGCAATGCAGGCCGGGCACACATGGGCGTTGGTACCGCAACCGGTAAGGACAAGGCCCAGTCCGCTGCCATGATCGCCGTTTCCTCTCCGCTGCTGGAGACTTCCATCAACGGCGCTACCGGCGTGCTCATCAACATCACTGGTTCCCCGGATATGGAGCTGGAGGATGTGGAAACCGCAGCCAACATTGTCAACGAGGCCGTGAACCCCGACGCCAACATCATCTTCGGCGCAACCTTCGACGAGACGCTGGAGGATGCACTGCGGGTGACTGTCATTGCCACCGGCTTTAGCGGCGACCAGGGCGGCGCTTATACCAATGCCGAGGAGAAGGCCAAGGCGGAGGAAAAGCCCAAGAATGATCCCGATATCGACGATATCTTCCGGATTTTCAATCGCAAGTAAGTTTGAAATGATGCCGCCCCAGAATACAATGGGTATTTTGGGGCGGTTTTTTCTTAGAAAGGACGTCTATGGATTTTCAAGCGCTTTCCGGGATTGAGGGATTTACCGCCACCTCGCTGCTCATCACCTCCGGCATTTGCCTGGTTGCGGTGTTTGTGGCCTGGTATACGGTTCGCACCCGGATTCAGATGTCCCAGGTGATTCTGGGGCTGTTTTCCTATGTGCTGGTGCTGCTGCTGGAGAATGTGTTTTCCATGGCGGGGGTATCCATGCAGGTGCCCCAGTCGGGGATGGTGTATGCCCTGTACCTCACCCTGTCCATGGTGGTGGGACGGGAGATCATACGGCTGCTGTCCATCAAATATGTGCTGGAGCCGCGGTTCCAGGGAACGGACGCTGCCATCGGCTTTGGCCTGGGCTTTGGAGGACTGTATCTTCTGACCTGTGCCGCCTACTATTTCAGCTGCTATTCCACGGTGAACCAGTTCCTGAGCGTGGGAGCGGAGAGCTTCTTTGCCAGCACCGATCAGGGCAGCCAGGAGGCCTATGATCTGCTCCAGACCCTTGCGGGGCAGAACGGCTGGCAGTACATCATGACGGCGGTGAACCGGGTGTTCTTCCTGGTCAGAGAGATTGCGTTTTCCGTGCTGGTCTGGTATGGCCTGGCGGATCAGAAGAGCCGCTGGTGTCTGCTGGCAGTGCCGGTGATGCAGTTTATCGCCATGCTGCCCGACGGACTCATGAGCGCCGGGGTGCTCACCAGCACCTATGGGAAGGACGTTGTAACCTATCTCATTTCCGGCGGAATTGCCTTCCTGGCGGCGAAGATTTACAACAGCCGAGAGGACCAGGTGGCGCATTTCCAGGTGGAAAAGCTCCGGGCCAGACGGAGAAGATAACGATTATGACCGCCGCAGAGCCAGGGTTCTGCGGCGGTTTTTGGAGGAGCGATGGTATGAACTTTCCCAATACATCCGATCATAAGCGCTACCACTCCCTGTATCATTACAACAAAACCCGTTATGGGACGCGGATGATGAAGGCATCCCTGGACGCGGGCTGCACCTGCCCCAATCGGGACGGCACCAGGGGAACCGGCGGCTGCACATTCTGTCAGGGCGGCTCCCACTATTTTGCCGGAACCGGGGAGATTGGGCTTCAGCTGGCGCAGGAGCAGGACAGAATCCGGAAAAAATACCCCGACGCCCTCATCATCGCCTATTTTCAGGCGGGCACCAACACCTATGGTCCGCTGCCACAGCTGGAGGCACAGTGGAAAACGGCGCTGGAATTTGAAGGGGTCTGCGGCCTGAGCATCGCCACCCGCTGCGACTGCCTGGAGGAGCCGGTGCTGGATGCCCTGAGTCGGCTGCGCGATCAAACGGACCTGACCGTGGAGCTGGGGCTTCAGACGGTTCACGACGAGACGGCAAAACGCATCCGCCGGGGTCACAGCTTTGAAGAATTTCTCACCGGCTATCAGGCGCTGCAAAAACGGGGCATTCGCACCTGCGTCCATCTTATCAACGGACTGCCTGGGGAAACCGCCGAGGATATGCTGGAGTCTGCCCGGGTATTGGGGCAGCTCCGTCCGGGGGGCGTGAAAATTCATCTGCTCCATGTGACGGAGGGGACGGAGCTGGCGGAAGTATGGCGCAGGGGTGACTATGTGCCCATGGAAAAGCAGGCTTATATTGACGTCACTGCCGCCCAGCTTCGGCTGTTTCCCCCGGAGACGGTGATGGAGCGGCTCACCGGGGATGGGGACCGGCGGTATCTTCTGGCGCCCCTGTGGAGCCGGGATAAAATCTCCGTGCTGGGCGGCATAGACCATCGGCTGCGGCTGTGGAATGCGGTGCAGGGAGACCGGTTTGAATCGCAGGAGACGGTTCAAAAGACGAAATAAGGTTTCATTTTTTGTGTTTTCCGGAATGCATGATTATTGTAACTTGACCCAAATAGTTGGGACTCTATATAATAATGCCATTATTTCGACCCAGGAAGGTGAAAACATGAAAAAGATCATTGCCACGCTGCTGTCCGCTGTGCTGATGCTGGGCGCGTTTGCCGGCTGCGGCGGAACCGGCAGCTCCAGTGCCGCGTCTGCACCGGCATCCACTCCGGCCCAGGAAACCGCAGCCGCCGCACCCCAGCAGCCCGCAGCAGACTCTGACCGGGAGCCTGCCTCCACCGAAGAGAGCAGCACCCAGGAGGCCCAGGTGGCCGCCCAGAATTTTGACATTCCCATGCCCCTGACCGAGGAACCTGTGACCTTTACCTACTTTATGCGCTTTAACCCCCAGGTACAGGACTGGTGCCAGGATATGTCCGACAACCTGTTCTATTCCACCCTGGAGGAGAAGTCCGGGGTTCACATTGAGTTCGAGCTGTTCCACCCCATGAACTTTTCGGAGCAGTTCAACCTCCAGATGGCATCTCAGGACTATGCCGACATCTACTGCGAGGCTGCCTCCGGCTATAACGGCGGCTATGACAAGGGCGTGGAGGACGATGTGTTCCTGGATCTGACTCCCTATATCGAGGAATATGCCCCCAACTACAATGCCATTATCAATATGAACGATCAGAACCGCCGGGATGCCGTTACCGACGAGGGCCGCGTGGTATTCTTTGCCGCTGCCTATGACGACGGTCAGCCCTGCGCCAAGGGACCCATGATCCGGGCCGACTGGGCCAAGGAATTCGGCATGGACCCCGCAGAGATCAACACCTACGACGAGTATGAGCAGTATATCGAGCAGGCCTACAACACCTATGGCGCAACGGTGCAGCTGCCCATGTCCGGCGATCCCGGCTTTGGCTATCTCACCGCAGGCTTCGGCACCCTGGCCTCCTTCGGCAACTCCTTTGAGGCAACCCTGCCCTGGTTCCAGATTGACGGCACCATGTACAGCGGCGTGCTGACCGACGGCTTTAAGGAGTATGTCCAGATGGTGGCCGATTGGTACCAGAAGGGCTGGATTTATCACGACTTTATGAACGAGGACTTCGGCATGCAGGGCGGCGCGGACATCGGCATGGTGACCAGCGGCGAAAGCTCCCTGTGGTGGGCCGAGAAGGACTATATGGAGCAGTACAACCAATCTGCCCAGGACCCGAACTTTGAGATTGCCGCCATTCAGGATGCGGTGAAGAACGAGGGCGACGTGACCCATCTGGGCCAGACCAACTTCGATACCCTCTCTACCACCTCCAACTGCGTCATCTCCACCGCCTGCCAGGAGCCGGAGATTGCAATCCAGTGGATGGACTACCGCTACACCGAGGAGGGCGCGACCCTGGCCAACTGGGGCGTTGAGGGCGTTACCTATGAGAAGGACGCAGACGGCAACAAGCATTATACCGATCTGATTGTCAACAACCCCGAGGGCATGACCGCAACCCTGGCGCAGTTCCGCTATATGCTCCAGAACACCGTATGCCTGACAGACGTTTCTGCCAAGGATCAGGGCATGACCGAGCAGCAGCTGGCCGCGCCCAGCGTCTGGATGACCGATAAGGACAACAGCTGGGGCTGCCCCACCACCCTGACCATGACCACCGAGGAAGCGGAAGAATACAATTCCAAGGCCGGCGATATCACCACCTACGGCCAGGAGAACTTCCTGCGGTTCATCATCGGTGACGCTCCGATTTCTGAGCTGGATTCCTTCGTTGACACCTGCATTTCCATGGGACTGGAGGATTGCCAGGCCATTCAGCAGGCAGCGCTGGACCGCTACTATCAGCGTCTGGATTAAGCCAAAACATAAAACGATCCCCGGCAGACTGGTCTGTCGGGGATTTTTTTGGCAATACCGCAGCCGCAATTGTGCGGTGTTGCCTTTCATTCAATGGGAGGCAAGGTAGGCGCTGGTGCGGTCCTGAACGTTTTTCTGGAGGCTGCGGTAATAGAGGTTCAGCTCAAAGTTGTGATAGCAGCCCTCTACAAACAGCGGCTCGCCCGGGGGATAATCCTTGGGGGAGATATCCGGGACGATCATGGTGCCGCGCTGGGGGCTTTGATAGCAGCCGGTGAGCTGGGGAATTTCGTTGTCTGCGGAGCCGTCCATATGGAGATCCACGGAGCCGGGATTTTCGGACTTGTCTGCCGGAGTCCCGTCGGCGCGCCAGTTGATGGGGTTGATGCCGTAGGTATAGCCGCCTTCCGGGACGATGATGCTGCCGGTTACCCCAGGAGCTTCGGAGTTAAAGGACACAATGACGCCGGTATCCGTGGCGCTCTGGGCCATATGGAGCTGGGGAAACGCCGAAAGATCCTCCTGGGTGATGCGCCAACCGATGAGATAGGCGGCAACCAGCTGGGACTGCAGCGCTTCCTCACCGAAGAACTCCTCCAGGAGCCTGAGTCCCATGTCCGCACCCTGAGAATAGCCTGCCAGAATAAACGGACGGCCCTGATTTTCATGGCGAAGATACCATAGAAAGGCGGCGCGCACGTCGGAATAGGCGACATGAAACCAGGGGCCTCTGGCGGCGTCCTCCAGGTAGTAGACGCTGAGGCAGGCCTGGCGGTAGTAGGGCGCATAAATCCGTCCTACCGGGGCATACACGCCCTCCTGGAGGTTCAGCAGCTTCTCCTGCCACTCCCGATCCTCGGGGAGATAGGTGGTGGTGAGATAGGTGCCGTCCTGACCGAGATCGGCGGTGGCCCCGATGAGAAACACGTCGATGGGCTGATCGGAGGTATCTTTTCTGGCCCACATCAGGGGACTTTGATAGTTGCCTGCCCAGGGAAACAGCAGAATGCCCAGGCTGAGGAGGACGAGAAGCGCTGCTGCGGTGAGCCGTTTTGCCATGGAACCGCCTGCCTTTCTTCACAGAATCTACATAATCTATTCTAAAAGGTATCACAGTCCCGGGCAGGTGTCAAGGACAACACCGCATAATTCGGCAAAGCCTGCAGAAGCAATGATGCGGCGTTGTCCCAGGGGCGGCTTAGCCCAGCGCAACATCCAGGATCATCATCACCGCAAAGCCCAGGGCAAAGGCGACGGTGCCCACATTGGAGTGCTCCCCCTGGGCGGATTCGGGAATCAGCTCCTCCACCACCACATAGAGCATGGCTCCGGCGGCAAAGGACAGAAAATAGGGCATCAGCGGCACCAGCAGTCCGGCCAGCGCCACGGTCAGCAGCGCACCGATTGGCTCGACCACCCCGGACAGCACCCCGTAGAGAAAGGCTTTCTTCTTTCCCAACGCTTCCTTCAGGGGCATGGAGATCACCGCGCCCTCCGGGAGATTTTGAATGGCAATGCCCACGGACAGGGCCATGGCGGCTGCTGCGGAGATGGTACCGCTGCCCCGAAGTCCCGCCAGCACCACGCCGACGGCCATGCCCTCGGGAATATTGTGGAGGGTGACGGCCAGCATCAGCATGGTGGAGCCTTTTGCCTGGCAGGGGGTACCCTCGGGGCAGTCGCTGTCCAGATGCTGGTGGGGAATGACCTGATCCAATAGCAGCAGGAAGCCCATGCCCAAAAGAAACCCGGCAACCGGCGGCAGGAACGCAAGCCGCCCCATTTGGATGCACTGGTCGATGGCAGGAATCAGCAGGCTCCAGACCGAAGCGGCCACCATGACCCCGGAGGCAAAGCCCAGAAGCCCCTTTTGTACTCGGGGACCGATTTCCCCTTGCAGCAAAAAAACACAGGCAGCGCCCAGCGTGGTGCCCAGCAGGGG
>CAVEIY010000077.1:0-9400 GCA_963615825.1 Flexilinea sp. | reverse complement strand
ATTTGTGTTGCAAAATTCCACGCCAAATCTCCTTGCCGAATTATGCGGTATTGCCCTAAAAAATCCCTCTGCACGGAGATTGTGCAGAGGGATTTCGTTATTTGTAGCGATAGAAGCCTTCACCGGCGTTGATGCCGGTTTTGCCCTGGTCCAGATAATCTTCCTTCAGCATCTTGGCCAGCTTGCCGTGGAGGGAGGTAGGATCGGTGGCATCCGGGTAGTTCATAATGATATTGTATGCGGTGGTGATGCCGACAATATCGAGAATCCGGAAGGGGCCAAAGGGCGCGCCGGTGGAGAGCATCCAGGTTTTATCAATGGTTTCCACATCGGCAATGCCATCGGCCAGAAGCTCCTGCGCCGACATCAGGAAGGGCACCAGCATCGAGTTGAGAATGTATCCGGCTTTCTCCTTTTTCAGCTTCATGGGAATCATGCCCATCTGTGCGGCAAACGCTGCGACAGCCTCGAATACCTGAGGATCGGTGCCGGGATGGCCCATGACCTCTGCAATGTTCTGCTTCCAGATGTTATTGGCAAAGTGCAGGGACAGAAACCTGTCAGGACGGCCTGTGGACTCTGCCAGGGTGCTGGGAAGCAGGGTGGAGGAGTTGGTGGCGATGATGGTTTTCTCCGGCAGCAGGGGCTGGAGCTGGGCGAAAAACGCCTTCTTTGCTTCCGGCTGTTCGGCCAGCGCTTCAATGACCAGATCGGCATCCGCAACGGCTGCGGCCAGGTCCGTTTCGTAGTGGAAATTCTCATATGCCACATCGGCCTGCTGGAGCAGCGCATCGTAGTCCGCAGCGGCAGAATCTCCATTGAAAATAAGACCGCGGCTAACCGGACCGCCCTGGGTTTTTGCGGCAGTCAATTCGGCCTGATAGATGCCATGGAGCCGCTGTACCTTGGGCTTGGCACGCTGGATGGAGCCTTCACTGCGGAGGTAGGTGGTGACATGAAAGCCTGCATAGGCACACTGATAAGCAATCTGGCTGCCCAATACACCGCCGCCAGCAACGGTTACATTCTGAATCTTCATAATATCCTCCATTCTGCCGGAAATCAGGGAATTCCAGCACATGATTGTTTGAAAAGATAGGGGCTGGAGCAGTAGATTCCGCCGCCCTTTGTAGTTTCAATTATAGCATGCTGCATGGAAAACACTTTGTGCAATGGAACAAAGAATGGAGGAATACCTGTGAGATTTGACGATAAAACAGCACCACGGAGCAGCTCGTGGTGCTGTAAAGTTAGGTCGTTTCGTTGGAGGAATCCTGGGCTGCATGGATGCCGCACAGCCGCCCGAGTGTCCAGGCCATGCCGATAGACACGCCGGGAATGGGCGTGGAATACTGAATGCCCCAGCGCCTGCCGCAGCAGTTGCCGGTGGCGTATAGACCCGGAATCGGTTCCTTGTCCATATCCAGTACGTTCTGCCGCTCGTCAGTCCACAGGCCATCCACCGTGGCAAGGAACTCGTTGCCAATATGGGCATGACGGCGGAAGGCATAGTAGGGCGGCTTGCACAGGGGCAGCAGCACTCTGGGGTCCTTGCCGAAGTCCTCGTCCCGTCCGGTTTTGCAGAATTCGTTATATCGGGCGATAGAGGCGAGAAAGTTTTCCTTTTTCTCACCAGTAAAGCCCAATTGATCGGCCAGCTGCGGGAGGGTATCCGCGCAGAACATCCGCTCCTTGGGGTCTTCTTTGGGGCCGGGAGGAGGGCCACCGGGGCCACCGGGACCACCGGGACCACCGGGACCACTGGGACCACCAGGACCGCCGGGACCGCCGGGCATACCGGCTTCCATTCCGGGAGGGGCCTGCCGCCGTCCGCCGCCTGGGGGCGTATGAACCGGACGCATGCTGAGGCTACAGCCCTCGTCGCCTGCTTCCCGGGCACGGCGCATCAGGCTTCGGATGGCGTCCATGTCCTCTTCGTTGGAGGTCCAGACAGCGTTGTGTCCAGGAGCCTGATAGGTCAGCCAGTTTTCCAAATCGCTGTCGAATACGGAGGTTACATAGCCCTCCGGCAGCCGCGCACCCTCTACGCCGGAGAGCACCGCATCGCCAAAGCCCTCATTGCAGAACCGGTTTCCGTCCCGATCCAACCACAGGGTGGCGGCGGTACCAATCACCTGATTGGGGAAGAAATAGTTTCCGCCCATGGTGGCGATGGGAGCAGGGGACATTCTGCCGCCAGCCCAGACACCCATCCGAATACCGCTGCCGTCCTGTCCACGAACCGAGGCGGTAACCACCTGACCGGGCTTTTTCAGCGTGGTGATTTCATCGCAAAGATCCTCTACCATTTCGGCGTTTTTGGAGAAGTCACCGGCAGCCAGAATGACGCCGCGCTTGGCGTTAAGCTGTACATAGCTGCCGTCGGCTCGCTTGCAGATGACACCGGTGACGCGCTTTCCTGTTTTCACCAGTTGGCAGGCGGTATGCTCAAACAGAAATTCTGCGCCATGGCGCTGGGCCTCCTGCTGATTCAGCCGTGCCACCTTGGACAGACTGGCAATGCCCGGAAATTGTGCACAGCCAGGCCAGAATTTAAAGCCGGACAGATCGCCGGTAAAGTTCTTATTGCCGGGCCAATGGGTTACGACAATGGCGTCTCGCTGCTCTTGGGTCAGCGGTTCGATCATCCAGTCAAAGCATGCGCCGCTGGTCCGGGCAAACTGCATCACCAGCTTGGGATTGGAGCGGTTGTTGCTGCGGAGCTGCCAGTCGTTGAGAAATTCAATTTCATCCACATGGGGAATTCCCCGCTGTGCCAGAAACTTGGAATTGATATGCCCCAGATCGTTGCCCACTGCATGGAACAGCCGCTCCTTTTGCTGATCGACTGCAATCACCTTGGCGCCGGACTCTGCTGCCGCACGGGCCGCCGCAGTACCGGCATGGGCACAGCCAACCACCACCACGTCGGCAGTCCGGGTTTCCTGAATCAGGGCCGGATCAATGGGCGCAGGCGGCTGCCGCCAGGCTGCATTCATATTCGGCATGGGATCACTCCTTCTTTCGTAATGAAAACATTTTATCACCAAATCCAAACCCGGGGCAAGTAGCGATTTATGCGGTTTGTGTCCGAGTGTTTGGTTTAGAAGGTTCTATCCGGCGCGGCGGCGGCATATACTGTATGTGAGGTGGTACATATGAAACAGGGTTCTGCGCTGCTGGCGGCAGGAATTCTGCTGCTGGGGACGGTGGGACTGCTGAACGAGGCGAGGGATGCCTGGAATCCGGACCAGAGCCAGACCATTTCCACATGGCTGGTGAAAACCCAGCTGGGAGATATGGGGACTGCGATTTCGCCGGAGGAAAGCAGCAATGCGGCTGAAATGGAACCGCTGGAATCGGATGCCGAATCGGGGGTGGAGACAGAAGCAGAAGCCGCTTTGGAAGCGTCGCCATCTGCCCGGCAGGTCCCGGTGAAAGAGGTGGCAGAGGCCTGGGACGAGGAGGAGCGGGAGCACCAAACCCTTCCGCCGTCCCCCACGCCCATCACAGTGGATGGCAGCATTTCTCTGGAAATCCGAAATGAGACGGATTACGCGGTGGATTTCACGCAGCTTCCGGCACTGACGGAGGGACTGGATTTTTCGGCAGATGGTCCGGTAATCCTGCTGATGCATACCCACGGCTCGGAAAGCTATCAGGACCCGGATACTGGCGTCTATCGGACCCAGGACCCGGAGAAAAGCGTCATGGCGGTGGCAGAGCATATGAAGCAGGTGCTGGAGGAGCGGGGATATCAGACGGTACATGACACCACCATATGCGATGAGCCGGATTTTAATCACGCCTATCAGACCTCCCGACAGGTGATCCAGAATGCAATGGCGGAATATCCCACCATTGCGCTGGTGCTGGACATTCATCGGGATGCGGTGGAGGATGAAAACGGCGAACAGATGCGAATGGCGTGCAGCATAGACGGGGAGGATGCGGCCAAGCTGATGCTGGTGGTGGGAACAGACGCCGGAGGTCTGGAGCATCCCAACTGGCGGGAAAATCTCAGCCTGGCGGCGGTATTGCAGGCGCGAATGCAGCAGCGGTATTCCGGGATGATGCGTCCGGTCAACCTGCGGACGGAGCGATTTAACCAGGATCTTGCGCCCATGGACCTGCTGGTGGAGGTGGGCGCATCGGGAAATACGCTGGAGGAGGCGATTCGGTCCGGAGAATCCTTTGCTGGCGTACTAGCGGATGTGCTGGATCAGTACAGCGGTAAAAGTTCATAAAGTTCGCATTGGAAATTCTACACTTTGACCAAAAGTATCTGTTGACGAACCCCGTCTATTTGTGGTATATTTACTTTAACAAAACAAGCCAAAAGGGTTTGAGTTTATTAGGGGGTATCTTTTGTGGATAACAGTTTTGACAAGTTGAACGATCAGTTCGCTGACAAGGCCAGAGGCGGATTTAAGTATTGGTTCTGGCTGATTTTCTCTTATATCTTTGCCGTTCTTGGCGTTGCAATCGGCGTATATGCGCTGCTGCCTGGCAATAACCGCTATCTGTCCCTGCTGACGCTGCTGTGCGGCCTGTTTGGCGTGCAGACCAACGCCTGGTCCAAGGGCACTCAGACCCGCAATAAGCCTCTGTTTGTCAGCTTTGTTGCAAACCTGGCTGTTGTTGTGTTTGCCTGCATTATCCTGTACATCATTCTTCCCTACGTAAAGGGCTGATTTCGGTCAGATTCAAAAGCCGCCCAATTGGGCGGCTTTTTGTAGTTCTGCCGTTGTTTTTCCCATGGGAAACGTGTACAATAAAGACGGAGGGGGAGATGCCATGAACCGAAAAAAACTGAAGGTTTTGCCCAATCTGCCGAAAATGCTGTTCCAGCGTGTTGTCATGGTGGGAATCAGTATCCTGGCGCAGGTCGCGGTGTTTGCGCTGATGATCTGGCGATTCAAGGATCAGAATGATTGGTTTTATTGGGGACTGCTGCTGCTGAGTATCGGCGCGACCCTGTTTATCATCAGCAAGAATACAAACCCGGCCTATAAGATTGCGTGGCTGGTGCCAATTCTGCTGTTTCCGGTGTTTGGCGGCGTATTCTATCTGCTGCTGGGCGGAAACCGGCTTTCCAAACGGCAGCGGAAGAAGATGAATTCCGTAGAGGCCAACCTCCGGCGGCACTTGCCCCAAAATCCGGAGATCACCCATCGGCTGGAATTGCAAAGTCCCAGTGCTGCGGTCCAGTCTGCCTATCTGCAGCGGGTGGCAGGCTGCCCAATCTATGAGAACACGGCAACCCAGTATTTCCCCCTGGGCGACGATGCGCTGCCCGCGATGCTGGAGGAGATGAAAAAGGCTGAAAAGTACATCTTTCTGGAGTATTTCATCATTAGTCCCGGCGTTATGTGGGACAGCATGCTGGAAATCCTGAAGGAAAAGGCTGCCCAGGGCCTGGATATCCGGGTGATGTACGACGATTTCGGCTGTATTACCCAGTTGCCCGCAGGCTATCGCCGGAAGCTTCAGTCCTTTGGGATTCGCTGCTGTGTGTTTGAACCGTTTATCCCGGTGATGTCGGCGCGGCTGAACAACCGGGACCATAGAAAGCTCTTGATTATCGACGGCAAGGTGGGCTTTACCGGCGGCATCAATCTGGCGGATGAATACATCAATCAGAAGCTGCGGTTCGGCCATTGGAAGGATAACGCCATTATGCTGCGGGGAGACGCGGTGTGGTCCATGACGGTTATGTTCCTGTCCCTCTGGGATTACGTAGCAGGCTCGGGAGACACCATCACCAGCTATCTACCGCCGGAACCGGAAACCGCCGGGCGGGGCTTTGTACAGCCTTACACGGACAATCCGCTGGACGATGAACCGGTGGGCGGATCCGTTTACCAGAACCTCATCAACCGGGCCAATCACTCGGTGTACATTATGACGCCGTATCTGATTCTGGACTACGGCATGAACGAGGCCCTGTGCAATGCGGCCAAAACCGGCATTGACGTGCGGATTATTACGCCCCATATTCCGGACAAATGGTATGTCCACATGCTCTCCCGCGCCCATTATGAGCAGCTGGTCAAGTGCGGAGTAAAGGTCTATGAATATACGCCTGGCTTTATCCACTCCAAGGTTTTTGCGGTGGACGGACAGTTTGCCACGGTAGGCACCATCAATCTGGACTACCGGAGCCTGTATCTCCATTTTGAGGACGGCGTTTTCCTCTATGGTGCAGACTGTGTGGGGGACATTTACCGAGACTTTGCCGAAACCTTTGCGGCAAGTCAGGAAATTGGCCTGGAGCAGTGTAAGGCCGGACCGATTACCCGATTGATGCGTGCAGTGCTTCGGCTTCTGGCGCCGCTGATGTAAGAAATAAAAACTACCGCCTGTCATAAGACAGACGGTAGTTTTTTATGCTTTTTTACTGCTCACCGGTATCGGTTGGCGTGTCCGGAGCCGGGGTAACAGGATCCGGAGTAGCGGGAGTGTCCGGCGTGGGTGTGGGAGTCGGCGTATCCGGTGTAGGCGTGGTAGTGGGCGTGTCGGGTGTCGGCGTGGTGGTCGGCTCCTCAGAGGGTTCAGGCGTATAGCTGGAATTCCCCGAGCTGCCAGAATAGGAAACCTGGTCACGCTTGCTGTATTTGCTGGTGCCAAGGCCGCCCAGCTTATCAAGATCTTCAGTGGAATCGGTACGAATCAGGTTGCCGTCGCTGTCATAGACATAACGGGTGATGGCATAGGTATAGCCGGTATAGCCGCTCTGATAGGTGCCGGTGCCTTCCTTTGTGATGGTCTGATAAGGCTCCGTTGCGATTCGCTCCGTATCAATCTTTACGGTGTAGTTGTTTTCGTCGGTGCCAACCAATGCAATGTTGACCTTGCCGCCGGAAACGTCTGCGTCGATTCGCAGGGGATAGTTGGTGCTGTTCTTAAACTGGAAGTCCACACTGCCCCAGTACACGGTAGCGTCCAGGCCGCCGGGCACATAGGTGACGAAGAACATATGAGGCTCTCTGTGGACAATCTCCAGATCGGCGTACATGGCGCAGTAGTAGATGGTAGAGGCAACCTGGCAGATGCCGCCGCCCAGTGCAGGCTCCGAGCTGCCGGAGATGTAGATAACACCCTCCTGATAGCCCTTCTCTGCGGTACGCTCACCGACCACGTCGTTGAAGGAGAAGGTTTCGCCGGGCTGCAGCACGGTGCCGTCAATGGCCTGGCAGGCAAGCCGGAGGTTCGTGGTACGGCCGCCAGCGGAAGCATCATAGACAGAACCAAAGGAATACAGGGTATCCCGGAACAAAACGGACTCCAGCTGCTCCTTGGTGATGCTAGGCTCCGTTTCGTCAAAGGTAAAGGTCAGGGTGTCGCCGGGAGCGGCCATTGCCAGCTCCTGATTTGCCTCGTCCAAAGCGGTAGTGGGGGTGTAGCCGGGTACCGCTTCATTTACCTCGCCGGTATCAGGATCATATTCTGCATCCTTCGGCTCGGTGGTCAGCTGCTCATAGAGCCGATCCAGGGCCACTGTGGCAGGATAGGACATGGTGTAGTCAAAGTCGATGTCGTTGTAATCGCCGGTGGCGAAAGCGTTGGAAACCAGATTGTAAAGGGTATCCGTATCCAGCTTTTTTCCGGGGGTGCCGATGGTGACGGTAATGGAGTGGGTATTCTCATCGGTATCCACCGTGGACTCGGTCATGTCCGTAGAAATCTCGGCTGCGGTGGTGTCGATGAGATCACGAATGTAAGTGGTGTCTACCTGAACCGCAGTGGAGATGTCGATGTCATTCCGGCGGCGCTGAGCAGCCTTGATGGCACGGGACATGGCAAAGGGATTGGTACTGTTCCGGCCATAGTTGTAGGCAGCGTCAACGGCCTGATCCACGTCAATGAGCACGGTATCCTGGGCCGGCGTAAAGGTCAGCGTCTGGTCCGGCAGGTTGACATTGATGCTTTGCTGCTCCGTTGTGGACAGACCCGTTTCAATGGCGTTTTTGGCTTCGTCCTTGGTCATGCCGCCTACGTCGATTCCTGCCACATAGACGTTGGGCAGAATCTTGTCGTAGTTCACATAACGCATGGCATAGATGCCGATGCCGGCGAACACAACAATGGCAAGCACCAGCGCGACGATCAAAACGATCAGCGCGGGATTGACCTTTTTCTTCTTCTTATGAATTGCGGCTGCACCACCGGCAGGGCGCTGTCCGTTGGGGCGTTGTCCAGCAGGACGCTGGCCGTTCGGCCGTTGACCGGCGGGGCGCTGTCCGGCGGGACGCTGACCGTTGGGGCGCTGTCCAGCAGGCCGCTGCCCAGCAGGTCTTTGACCGGAGGCGGGACGCTGGGTGCTGGATTTTTGTCCGGAAGCGGGTTTTTGAGAAGCCGTATGAGCAGAGGCTTTCTTAGGAGAAGCCTTCGTCTTATCATTCTTTTCTAGACTGATTGTAATCTCCACCTTACTTGAGGCAGATGGTCAATCTGCCGTATTTTATGCCATTATACCGTGTTTTCGGTATATTTGCAATCTCGATTTTTTGGGATCCCTGGGAATCAACTGGAGGATTTGTCATCCTGGGGCAGAACCTCATGAAAATCCGCATATTTTCGGATAAACTGTTCGGATACCTTCAGTGGGTCCTCGCCGCTGACCAGAGTGAGGGTCAGCTTGGGACTGTCTCCTGCGGAGAACAGCACCCGCTTTTTCAGCACCGGATCGGCACAAATCCCGCTGACGGCGCCAAAATCAATGCTGCGCAGGGTAAAGAGAATGTTTTTGCCCTTCTGGCTGATATCCTGAATGCCCAGGGAAGCGGCACGGGAACGAAGCAACGCGATGTTGACCAGCGCAATCACCGGCTTAGGCGGTTCGCCGTAGCGGTCGATCAGCTCGTCCAGCACGTCGTCTGCGTCGGTTTCCTGACGGATAGAGGCAATGCGGCGATAGAGGTCCATCCGCTGCTCTCCGGAGGAAACATAATTCTCCGGAATGTTGGCGGAGATGTTGAGATCCGCCGAGCAGGTCTTTTCCTCTGCCGGAGCTTCGCCCTTTTTCTCCAGCACGGCCTCCTCCAAAAGTCTTAAATACATATCATAGCCCACGGAAACCATGTGGCCGGACTGTTCTGCACCAAGCAGATTGCCTGCGCCGCGAATTTCCAGATCCCGCATGGCAATTTTAAAGCCGGAGCCGAATTCTGCAAATTCCCGGATGGCGCCCAATCGTTTTTCGGCAATTTCCGAGAGCACTTTGCCCCGACGGAACGTCAGGTAGGCATAGGCATGACGGTTGCTGCGCCCAACCCGGCCCCGGAGCTGATGGAGCTGCGCAAGCCCCAGCTTGTCGGCATCCTCGATAATCAGGGTGTTGACGTTGGGAATGTCGATGCCGGTTTCAATGATGGTGGTGCAGACCATAACCTGAATG
>CAVEIY010000076.1:0-9420 GCA_963615825.1 Flexilinea sp. | reverse complement strand
GCCGGGCAGCTCAGCAATGATCTCATAATGTTCCATTCCGGCAGCCTTGGCAACTGCTTCGGCAAGATCCTTGGCTACGATATAGACCTCGCCGTTTTCCGCCTTCATCAGCGCGTAGGTAAACTCGGGGTTTACGGAAATGGCGCGGTTGCCAGGCAGGGTCCACGCGGTGGTGGTCCAGATTACGAAGTAGGTGTTGTCAAGGTCGGTGAGGGAACCAAGCTTGCCCTTGTCGTCCTTTACCTTAAACTTAACAAAGATGGTGGTACAGGGATCGTCCTGATACTCAATCTCTGCCTCAGCCAGCGCCGTCTCATCGGTGTAGCACCAATATACGGGCTTCAGGCCCTTGTAGATGTAGCCCTTCTCCGCCATCTTGCCGAACACGCGAATCTGTGCCGCCTCAAACTCCGGCTTCAGGGTCAGATAGGGGTTGTCCCAATCACCGATGACGCCCAGGCGCTGGAACTCAGACCGCTGGCGATCCACAAAGCTCAGGGCATACTCCCGGCACTTATCCCGGAATTCTACATCGGTCAGCTCATCCCGCTTGATCTTTTTGTTTTTCAGAATGGCAGACTCAATGGGCAGGCCGTGGGTATCCCAGCCGGGGATATACGGTGCCTTGTAGCCGGTCATGTTCTTGTAGCGGACAATCATGTCCTTCAGGATCTTGTTGAGTGCCGTGCCGATATGAATATCGCCGTTGGCATAGGGAGGTCCGTCGTGCAGAACGAAGCTGGGCTTCTCCGCATTGTGCTCCATGAGCTTATGGTACGTGCTTACCTCATATTCCCCGTTCAGCAGTGCAGGCTCCCGCTTGGGAAGGCCGGCACGCATGGGGAAATCCGTCTGAGGCAGATGGATCGTCTTGTTATAATCTTTTGCCATTGATCTATATTCCCTTCTCTGCCCGAGGGCAGGATTTTCTCTGTCTGTGAATCAGCCCAGAGGCTTCATCACCATGGTATCGCCGGACACATCCTCGGCGGGTGTTTTGGCGTTCCCATCCCCCTCCAGAATCTTGCTGAGGTTCAGCTCGATCTGACGGGTAATTTCGCTGGGGTCAATCTTTTCCGGGGTCTCCGGCTCCGGCGCAGGCTCCGGCTTCTGGGGTGCAGGATTCGGCTTTGGCTCCGGTGCAGGCTCCGTCTTCTGAGGGGCGGGCTGCTTGGCGGTCTTCGCAGATGCCTTGGGTACGATGGTCATCTGGCGAATTCGCTCCAGCTGACTCAGGGACTGATGTACCTGGTTTTCCATCTCCGCAATAAACGCCGCGGCAGTCTTCTTGGCCCGGGACACGCGCTCGGCCTCCGCTGCCAGCTCCCGCTTCAGATCCACGTTCCGCTCCCGCAGGGATGCCTCGGTGTCGGAGAGCATTTTGGCGCACTTCCGCTCGGCGTCCTGTACCAGCTCATCGGCGCTCTGCTGGGCCGACAGCATAACCTTGTTCAGGCTGTCTTCCTGCTTCCGGTACTCCTCCAGGCGCTCCACCAGCACCTTCATTTTGCTCTTGAGCACGGCGTTTTCCTTGTAAAGGGCTGCATAGTCCTCCGCCAGGGAACCGACGAAATCGTCCACCGCGCTGACACTGTAGCCGCCAAATACCGCTTTCTCAAAGGACTCGGACTGCTCCCGAACCTCCTGTGGGGTAAACATAGGCGACCTCCTTTCACTAAGAGCGAAAGGGCTCGGTTTTCACCCAGCCCTTACCGCATTATTTGTTTAGGCTTCGTCCTCGCTATCGTCCTGGCTGTCCTCATCCAGGCCCACACCCTTGGGCACCATGATGAACACATCCTTTGCGGCTCTCCGCATGGTACCGTCCAGGGAATACACGCAGCCGGTGAAGAAGTCCTTCAGGCGGTTCGTCTCTTCCGGCTTCAGCTCCTCACAGTTCAGGATGACGGCTGCACCGTCACGGAAGCAGTTGGCAGCAAAACGTGCCCGATCAAAATCCAAAGAGGTGGGGGCCACCAGCACCACGCGGCACTTGGAAAGGCTCTGACCATATCCCTGACCCATGGGGTTTACGGAGCTGCGCTGGGGTTCGCTGCCCAGGCCGCTCATACCGCCCATGCTCATGCCGCCCATGGTAATGGGGCTGGCCGCCTGGGTCTGGGTGGGCTGGGGCTGCGGCTGGCTCTGGGGTGCGGGCTGGGGCTGAGGTGCTGCGCTGCGGGAAAATGCAGCATCGTCCAGGCCGTTATCCATATCGTCAAGCTCGTCATCCACCATTGTACCGTCATCGTCGTAAGGCCGGGTCAGTTTCTTCAGTTCGTCCATAATACTCATGGCTGTGTCCTCCAAATTAATTTTTTACGTATTGTCTCGACCCAAAAATAGCGGTACCAACCCGGATCATTGTAGTACCTTCTTTTATGGCGTCGGCAAAGTCGTCACTCATGCCCATAGATAGGCAGTCTATGTTAGTATTATCGTATTTTTTCGCCTTTATGTCAACATAAAGCTCATACATTTTCGCAAAATATCGCAAATTTCCGCCATTTTCCGTGGAAATCGGTGGAATTGTCATAAAACCGCGGAGCCTCAGATTGGGATATTCCTCCATTTTCGCTGCCATCTCATCGGCAGCCTCCGGAGGGATGCCGGATTTGGCCGCCTCGCCGCCCACATTGACCTCGATCAGGATGTCCTGGGTCAGTCCGCGCTGGGCTGCCAAGCGATTGATGGTCTGCATCAGCTCCGGTGAATCCACGGAATGAATCAGCTCTACCGTGCCCACCAGAAACTTCGCCTTGTTCTTTTGCAGGTGTCCGATAAAGTGCAGCGGACAGCCCTCATAGGCCCCCTGAGCGTTCTTTTCCTGAAGCTCCTGCACCCGATTTTCGCCGCAGATATCGACTCCCGCGGCAATTGCCTCACGCACCCGCTGGGCATCATTCATTTTGGTGGCAGCAAGCAGGAGGACTTCGTTTTCGTCTCTGCCAGCCTGAGCAGCCGCCTTTGCCATCTGCTCGCGGATTCGAGCTACGCGATCTGCTATCTCACTCAATTCCATTGCCCCTTCTCTGCGTTATACCGCTTTTGTTTGTATAGTATACCGCAGAAGTCGGAAAATTTCCACCCCTGTTTTTTATTCTGACAAGATTTTCACAGTGAGCTGCCGGACCATCGCCACCGCCTCTACCCGCTCCTTGCAGGAACACAAAACCCGGTATCCCTCCGCCTGCTTTTCCACCTGCTCCACCGTCAAACGGCAGGTTCCAAAGTCGCCGCCCAGCAGCTTTGCTTTTACGGTTTCGCCAGGCTCCGGCGGATCGTCCCACCGGGCGGAAAAGTACCAGATATCCGAGGTAATCAGCCGCCCCAACTCCGTTTCCGGCGGCGTTTTCATGGGCAGCAGCGCAGCAGTCAATTTCGGTGTCTCCGGCGTCAGCAGCGTTTCCAGTCCGTCTGTTCCCTGGACAAACACACCGTCCTGCGATGCGGTAATGGTTTGGAGCGCTGTCGTTTCCGGCGTTTCCGTTTTCTGTTCCGACCCGTCGGTTTCTGCCAATAGCAGCGCCTGAATTTCTCCACCGGTTTCTTCTCCGGCTGCCCCCGCTCGGATCGCCTGCCACAGCTGCTCCCGCCGCCGGTAAAGGCTTTGACTGCGGTACCGTTCCGCCTGGGCATTCACCGTTTCCCGCGCTGCCCACTGCTGCACGGCAGGGCTGCTTTCCTGAAACAGCACCTCTCCCGGCGCGGTGCGCGCGCCGTTTTTCTTTCGGCAGATCCAGGAAATTTGACAATCCCCCGTAATCACCTGCTCCTGACGTATCACCGTTCCCGTCAGCAGGCATTCTTTTTCCTCCTGGGGTTCCAATATACTTTCTTCTACATCTGCATTTCTGGTATTACGCAGGAGACTCCAGGCCTGTCCAAAGCCCAGCAGCATCAAGGCCCCGGCCATCCATGCCAGCAGCTGCTTGCGGGACCAGCGTTTTAAAAACAATGGGCATCGCCTCCGATGCCCATTGTATCATATGCCGCTGTCGAAAAAGGGAATTTGCTCCGCTGCCCGAGAAAAAACATCCGAGCCTGTGGTTTCCTGGTTTTGCAGAATCCAGTGAATTTTGGGATTTCGCCGGAACCAGGTCAGCTGCCGTTTGGCATATCGTCGGGAGCCTTGCTTCACCTGCTCCACCGCCGTCTCCAGCTGCTCCGTTCCATCCAGCACCGGAAGGAACTCCTTGTATCCGATGGCCTGCATGGCCGTACACTGTCTTGGAATACCGCGATCCAGCAACCCGCGGATTTCCTCCAGCAGCCCCTGCTCCAGCATTTTATCTACCCGGAGATCAATTCGATCATAGAGCAGCTGTCTCGGCTCATAGGTCAGTCCCAGCCAAACGGGCTGGTATTTATCCGGCACTGCCTGCGTCTCCAGGTTGTGCTGGGTGATGGTTTTTCCCGTCTCCTCATAGACCTCCAGTGCCCGGATAATTCGCTTTCGATCCGCCAAATGGAGCCGCGCCGCACTGTCTGGATCCACCGCTTTGAGCCGCAGAAGCATGTGCTCCATGCCCTGTTCTTCCGCCTCCTGTTCCAGTGCCTGCCGCCGTCCCGTCTCCGGATAAGGGGCAAAGGTCCGTCCTGCCATCAGTGCATCCACATACAAGCCGGTGCCGCCTGCGATAATGGCCGTTTTCCCCCGACGCAGAATATCCTGCAGAAGCGGGTCCGCCATTTCCACATATCGCGCCGCAGAAAAGCTCTCCCAGGGTTCCGCCACATCAATCATATGGTGCGGAATTCCGTCCATTTCCTCCGGCGTCACCTTGGCCGTTCCCACATCCATGCCGCGGTAGAGCTGCATGGAATCTGCGGAAATCACCTCGCCATTCAGAGCCTTTGCCAGTGCAACCGACAGCGCCGTTTTGCCTGACGCAGTCGGTCCCACCACGCATACGATTTTATCCATCCTTCAGCACCACTGTGCGCGGAACATGGTGTACCGCCGGCAGGAATTTTTCCAGCAGATCCTTTGTGGTAAGCTTCAGGCTGGTGGTGCTCATGCAGGGATGGCAGCCCACATAGGGGAGCTTCAGAATATCCTCGTCCATCAGCAGCTCCACCTGATTGTCCGTATCGTTCATCAGGCCCATGACGCTGACAGAGCCGGGCAGGATATCCAGATATTCCGTCATCCTTTCTTCCTCGCCAAAGCTCAGCCGGGTAGAGCCGATCTGATGCGCCACGTCCTTCGCCCGAAATTTCTTCTCCCCAGGCAGCATCAAAAGATAATACTGGCTGCCCTTGGAATTCCGGAGAAAGAGGTTCTTGCAGATTGCCGTATCCGTACCCAGCAGTTCATCCGCCTGGGCGCAGTCCTCCATGGTTCGAGCCGCGTCATGGTCCACCCGCCAGAAATCAATTCCCAGCCGGTCCAGCAGATCATAGACGCGAAGCTCTCTTGGCTGCCGATCCGACTCATCCGTGGGGCGGCCATGCTCCAGCTGCATTTTCATTGGTATTGCTTCCTTTCTGTCACCAGGTTACTTTGTAACGAAATATACCACCAGCACAATCACGCCCAGCACAATCCGATAAATGCCGAATGCAGAGAAGTTATGGCGCTTTACATAATTCATCAGGCTGCGAATGGCCAGCAGCGATACCACAAATGCCACCACCGAAGCCACAATCAGGCAGGCCCACTCGCTGCCGCTCATGGAGAAGCCGCCCATAATAAACTTGAGCACCTTCAAGGCGCTGGCGCCCAGCATTGTGGGAATCGCCAGGAAGAAGGAAAACTCCGCGCCCACGGTCCGGCTCATGCCCAGCAGGATGGCGCCGAGAATGGTTGCACCGGAACGGGAGGTGCCGGGAATCATAGCCAGCACCTGGAAGCAGCCCACCAGCAGCGCGGTCCGATAGGTAATCTGGTTGGTGGTACGAATGGCGGGGCGGCGCGTCCGGTTGTACTGCTCCACCGCAATAAACGCCACGCCATAAACAATCAGCATAATCGCCACTACCACATGGTTATAGAGATGCGCATCCAGCCAGTCGTCCAGCAGCAGGCCCAGCACCACCGAAGGCAGCACCGCTACGATCACCTTAAACCACAGATCCCAGGTCTGCCGTTTTTCTCTGGGGCTTTTTCGCCCGGAGAAGGGGTTGAGCTTGTGGAAAAACAGCACAATGACCGCCAGAATTGCCCCCAGCTGAATAACCACGTCAAACATGGACATAAACGCATCCGACGCCTTCAGGGGCAGCAGCTGCTCCAGCAGAATCAGATGTCCCGTGGAGCTGATGGGCAGCCATTCGGTAATGCCCTCTACAATGCCATAGATAATTGCCTTCAAAATCTCAAGAAACATAACGGTTCTCCTTATGTCCGCTTAAATTGACGTTCTAATGTTGCCCGGCTGAGTGTAATGCAAACCGGTCGTCCGTGGGGGCAGTGCTGAATATCATCCCGCGCCATCAGCTCCGCCACCAGAGCCGAAATCTCCTGGGGGTCCGTATACTGTCCACCCTTAATTGCGCCCTTGCAGGCAATGGTGTGGAGCAGGTCATCATAGACCGTTTCCCGATCCAGCTTCCGTCCGTCCTGCAGCTGTTGGGCCAGCTCGGAAAGGCAGGCCGGCGCATCTGCCTCGGTTACGTCGCAGGGAATGGCCCGTACCACCAGGTCGCCGCCAAAGTCCTCCAGCGTGAAGCCCAGCGACTCCATGGTTTCCCTGTTTTCCAGCAGCACCGCGATTTCCTCCCGGCTCATGCTGGGATACAGGGGCGAAAGCAGCACCTGGCTCATGATCTCATGCCGCTGCGCCTTCAGCCGTTCAAAGCGAATCCGCTCGTGGGCCGCATGCTTATCAAAGAGCAAAAGTCCGTCCCCCTGCTCCACGATAATATAGGTGTCCAGCGCCTGACCAATGATGCGGTAGGGCTGCTCGGACTCCAGCTTCGGCTGTAAAATCGCCTGTGGCTCCGGCGCTTTTGGCACCGGAATATCCGGCAAATCCATCACCGTCTGCACCGGTGGAATTGGCTCCGGTTCCGGCTCCGGCGGCATTGGGATCGGTTCCGACGTTGGCTCCGGCGCAGGTTCTGCCGAAGGGGTCGGCTGCCATACCGTCCGTTCCACGGGCGGCTCTGCCGCCTGTACAGTGGGAACCGGTGCCAGTCTTGCCCCCTGAACGGTAGGCACCATGCGCACGCTGTCGTGAACCGCCACATTCTGATTCGTGCTTCCCTCCGCCAGCTGTCCAAGGGCTTCGTACTGCCGGAGGACCGGTTTCGAGGGCTGTACACGGCTGCCCTTTTCCATCAGCCCGGTCATGGTGCGGTATTCCTGGGCTGTGACGTTCTGATAGAAGCTCTGCTTGGGCTGTACCTGGGGCCGCGACGATTTCAGTTCCATCTCCGGACGGTCCTGGGTGCGGCTCAGTGCGCCCAACACGCTGTAGTGAATGGCGTCGAACACATCCCCCTCCCGCAGGAACTTCACCTCGGTTTTGGCGGGATGCACGTTTACATCCACCGCAGTAGGCGGCACCGTCACATGCAGTACGCAAATGGGGAAGCGGCCTACCATAATCTGATTTTTATAGGCCTCCTCCAATGCCGACGCCATCATCCGGGACTTGACATAACGTCCGTTGACAAAGAAATGCTGATAGCTTCGGCTGCCCCGGCTGGCCGTGGGCTTCCCCACATAGCCTGTAACCGTAACGCCGCCGGAGCTGGATTTTACCTCCACCATTTCCTTGGCGCTGGAGCGTCCCATGGCCGCATAAATGGCCGACAGCAGCTTGCCGTCCCCCGGAGTGGTCAGCTCCGGCTTGCCGTCCCGGAGAAAGCGGAAGGCAATCTCCGGATGCCCCAGCGCCTGACGCTGTACCGCGCCGCTGATATATCCGCCCTCTACACTGTCCCGCTTTAAGAACTTCATCCGCGCCGGGGTATTGTAGAACAGATCCCGGACAATCATGGTCGTACCCTGGGGGCAGCCAGCCGGTTGAATGTCCATCACATTTCCCGCTTCCACCCGCATACTGACGCCCAAATCCTCGGACGCCGCCCGGGTCAGCAGATCAATTTTGCTTACAGAGCTGATGGCCGCCAGTGCCTCGCCCCGGAAGCCCATGGTGGAAATGCCGCCCAGATCCTCTGCGCAGGAGATTTTAGAGGTGGCATGCCGCAGGAACGCCGTCGGCGCATCCTCCCGGGACATGCCGCAGCCATTGTCCGTTACCCGCATAAAGGTAATTCCACCATTTTTGATTTCCACGGTAATCTTTGTTGCACCGGCGTCCACTGCGTTTTCCACCAGCTCTTTGATGACCGAAGCCGGACGTTCCACCACCTCACCTGCGGCGATCATATCCGCCAGTGCCGGAGACAGCTTATGAATGATTCCCATATTTGATTCACCCGATTCTTTGCAGTCGCTTGTCTGGAAACAAGCCTTACATTGCGCTCATTCCCAATGCATTGATGATCATATGCAGTCCAATGGGCGCCCAGATGTTGCCCGCGTATTCATAGCAGGCGCACAAGGCAATGCTGGGCAGTCCATAGACCAGAATATTATAGCTCAGGGTCAGGGCGTCCATTTGCCCCAAATACCCCAGAATGTGCATGGCAGCGAACACCGCTGCTCCGGCTGCATAGGCCGCAGCTCGATTCCACCGGCGCACCGTACCAAACACCAGCCCGCGCACCAGGGTTTCCTCCACCATCGGTGCCAGAAGCACCGCGCCTGCCCACATGATCCGGTAGTTCTCTCCGGCAATGGAGGCGATGGTATCATCGTTTGGAACCTCTACGCTTCCACTCAGCAGCTGCCCCACCAGATCAATTCCTACCTGGAGCAGCCAATAGATGCAAAAGCCCATCAGCATGGCCTTCAGGCATCGCAGCAGGTTTCCTGCCACAAGAGTAAGGTTTCTCGTCAGGAAGCGCCAAAACACCAGCGCCGTAATAACAAAGTTGCAGAGGAAAAACAGGGCGTTGAGCTGGGCTGTAGTATAGGAAATACCCAGCAGTGCCAGTCCAATTTCCAGAATGTCCCCCATAAAGAAGCCGTAGATCACCAGCCAAATCACGCCGACGATGCATTCGCTGCGGCGCATTTCCACCTGGAAGGGCCGCTTCATCTTAGACCTCCTCCGCCATCTTTTTCAGTTCAAACAGCACGTTCAGCGCTTCGATGGGCGTCAGGGTTTCGATGGTAATATCCCGGAGCTTCTGGGCAATCTGGCTGCCTCCAACGTCCAGGAAGCTCACCTGAGGCTGTTCCTCCTGCACGACCTTTTTCCGGGGCTGAATATCCGAATTGCCGCTTTCCAGCTCCTTTAAAATGGTTCTCGCCCGGGCCACCACCTTGTCCGGGATTCCTGCCAGCCGCGCCACTTCAATACCAAAGCTGTCGTCTGCGGCGCCGGGTACGATCTTGCGGAG
>CAVEIY010000075.1:0-9484 GCA_963615825.1 Flexilinea sp. | reverse complement strand
TAATATACGTCCACGGAAAGGGCGGAGCGGCGGAGGAATCGGAGCATTATAAGGCGCTGTTCCCGGACAGCACGGTAATCGGCTTTGCCTACCACGCACAGACGCCCTGGGAGGCCAAGACGGAATTTCCACAGTTTTTTGCCAGACAGCGAGCGCATTGCGATTCTATCACCCTGATTGCAAACAGCATCGGTGCATTTTTCTCCCTGTCTGCCCTGGATGAAACACTGGTGGACAACGCCTATTTCATTTCCCCGGTGGTGGACATGGAAAAGCTCATCGGCAGCATGATGCGCTGGGCAAATGTGACGGAACAGGAGCTTGCAAAGCGGCGGGAAATTCCAACGGATTTTGGAGAAACACTGTCCTGGGACTATCTTCTGTATGTACGGGAGCATCCGATTTCCTGGCGCGTCCCCACAGTGATCTTGTACGGGGCGCAGGACAATTTGACAGACAAGGAAACCATATCAGCTTTTGCGAAGAAAATTGGCGCGGCGCTGACGGTGATGCCCAACGGAGCACATTGGTTTCATACAGCAGAGCAGATGCAGTTTTTAGACGATTGGATCACAAAGCGGAAATAAAAAGGGAAATGTGCCATAAAGCCGGAAACAAAGCGTCTGCCCCGAAAAGCTATGGCTGAATCTGCCGCGAATCCTCCGAAAAACGGGAGAAAAACTGGCGGCAAAATGTCATGAAAAGCTGATCGGAGGAGGAGTATTCCGCCTTCTCCGGGTAGGATAGATACAACTGCAGGAAGGCGCTGGAATCGGTGAGAGATAGGGCGGCAGGCATGGTGTCTAAAGTGCCTGGCAGCAGCTCCGGCTGAAGCTGCTGCCAAAAGGAGCGGGGTAGAACCGAGACACCGTAGTTCTGCGCAACCAGCCGCACCAGGCTGATCAGATCGCTCATCAGGTAGTTGGGGTAGGGCAAATATTGCTCAAAGCTGGTGGGCAGCGGCAGAGCGGAATAGGCGATCAGGGGATCGCCCCGAAGCTCTGCCAGGGATACCTGGGACAGATGGGACAGCCGATGATTTCTGGAGACTAGAAGGATGTACGGATCCTGTAGGATACATTCGCTGGCGGCCCATTGCAGCTGCACCGGATAGTAGGAGAGGATAAACCCATCGTGCTTATGCTCCGGACTGTCCCGCAGTACCGCACGGCTGGGGGACTCCGCAATGGGGATCCCTGGATATTGCTGCAAAAATCCCCGCAGCAGACCGGGAAATAGCTCAGGAATCTCGTTGGTGATAGAGATGCAGACGTTGCTGGCCAGACTTTGCAGATGCAGGGTGTGCTTTGCGGTGTTCAGCTCCGATAGAATTTGGGACGCGATGTTGTAGAAGTAATTCCCAAATACGGTGAGCCGTACCCCGCGCCCCTGCGGCTCAAACAGCGGCACCTGGAGCTCCTCCTCCAGATTCTTGATGGTTCTGGTCAGGGCTGGCTGCGAGATAAACAGCGCCTCAGCGGCGTTGGAGATGTGCTGATGCTTTGCGGCTTCGCAGAAATATTCCAGTTGGCGTAGCTCCATGGTTCTCCTCCTAAAATTCATAACTCTGCGGTTATGAATTGGCCTCATAAAAGGTATTTTACTGAAAAAACCTTCTGTGTTATGATGGGCACAGAAGGTTTTTGTGCATCTATTACAACACTGCGTATTATACCAGTGGGTGATATGTTTGTAAATACCATAGAATCAATCATAACATTTTGGCGAAGGGAGACAACGGAGTATGGAAATAAGCGTCTACTATCCGGATGTGTACACAGCGGAGCAGCGCAAGGATTTGGAGGAGGCCCGTGCCAGGCTGGTACAGCCGGACGACAGCATAGAGGAGAAAATACGAAAGACAATTGCCAGCTCTCATACACCGGACAAGCCTGCCGTTGGGCGTAAGGTTACGGAAGAATGGATTCAGTCGTATGCAAGGCCGATTTTTACGTCTCCGCTTTATTTGGACCCGGAGTACGCGAAAAAATCCAGCTACGGCACCATGATCGCACCGCCGGAGATGTTTGCGGAATCATACTTCCCCATGTGGTTCCACCGAACCTTTGGAACCATGGTAACGGGAAATGACGGCGGACTGCTGGAGTGCTATAAGCCGATTCGCGTGGGCGATACCATCACGGAGTATACAGACTTTGAGCAGATTCTGGATACCACCGATCCCAAAGGCGGGAAAAACCGCGAATTTACCTTTGTGGGTGCGACAAAGGCCATCAATCAGGACGGTGAGCTGGTTGCATATGGGGAAGGCTATGGCCGCAACGCTTCGTCGTTAACGGATGCACCGGATGGGCCAGCGGCGGCTTTGGCAACCTGGGGAATGCATGTGGAGCCACAGCACATCTACACAGAGGAGGACTGGGAGAAAATCTATGCCATGTGGGATCAAGAGGTCGTGCGCGGCGCAGAACCCCTCTATTGGGAGGATGTTGAGGTGGGATATCGTCCGGCCCCTGTCAGCAGCCATCCTCTGACGTTGGTGGATGCAGTTTATATGTCGGGCGAGACGGTAATCCGCATGGCGCCCATGGCAAAGACAATCCTGCGGAAGGAGCGGAATAATCCTGATCAGGTGTATACCTCGTCGGATGGAATTAAGCATATGCGCCGGGTCGAGCAGAGTATCCATACCATGGGCGAATATCCGCGCCTGTTTGTGATGATGGCCTATGGACGGCGCGTGATGCTGAATATGATTACGAGCTTCATTGGAGATCAGGGGTGGCTTCGCCGGCTGAACTGGCGGAATGGCCCGAAGGCAAATGGAATCATCCGGCAGGTTCCCGGCTTTGAAAACGAGGTGTGCGATACCCACATTTGTATTGGCGACATGGTGATTGCAAAGGCAGTTGCGGTTCGGAAATACAAGGACGAAGAAGGCTGCAAAATGGATTTCATTTGTTGGACAGAGACGTTTGACGGCGGGAAATGTACTGCGGCGGAGGCGACTGTGATCCTTCCCAGCAGAGCGTAAAAGGAGGTATCTATTATGAAAGGAAAAGCACTGATTATCTATTCCAGCATTACCGGAAACACCGAAAAGGTGGCGAATTGGTTCCGGGAGACCTTTGAGCACTACTGCATGGAGGTCACCATGGTCAAGATTAAAAATCGGATGGACTGGAGCCAATATGCCGGAAAGACGTACTTCGAGGATTATGATGTGGTGTGCATTGGAAGCCCCATTATTGCGGGCGCGCCGACCACTGCCATGATTAAACTGTTCAGTCCAGGCGGCGGCAGCGATTTGGAGAAGAATGTGACCGCCAATGCCGAGGCCGGAAAGGGCTTTAATGCAGGCGGAGCAGGCTTCCCCAAGGGCATGGGTCCGGAGGAAGGCAAGGACGGCAAGGGCGGCCCGGGCATGATGCCCATGGACGGACCCCAGTGGAGCCGCCCGGACTACACCGCGGGGCACTATGTCTATGCGGGCGGCATGAAGCCTCAGGGACTTTATCAGCCCCTTGGCATTGCCTTTACCACCTATGGCGGCGGAGAGTCCGGTTCCAATGAGTGCCTGCCTGTGCTGGCGACCCTGGAGCTGTATCTCCGCTCCAGAAACTGCATTCCCGTGGGCCGTTTTGCCTGCTGCGGCAAGGAATTCGGCCCTGCAGGCATTAAGGATGGGGAAAAGCCAATGGTATTCGGTGGCGATATTCCCGAGGCGAAGGTCTATTACGATGCGGACGGAAATCAGCACATCGGCTCTTACTTCTTCCACACCCATATGGAGCAGAAGCCCGGCCCCAGAGACGAGCAAAAGGCGAGGGCGCTGATTGCCGATCTGGTGGAGGACTATTTCTACTCCTGGGACGGCCAGCGGAAACCGGCTGGCTCCCAGTATATCTCCATCAGCTGACCGGACATTCCGGTGTAATGATTATAAAGTGAAGGAGGATCCTTATGAAAAGATTGTTATCCCTACTGCTTGCGGCGCTGATGCTGACTGCTTGTCTGTCCGCATGCGGCGAAAAGCCCATAGCTTCCGGCGGCTCTGACCAAACCGTCTCGGAAGCACCCGCCGAGACTACGGCCTCCATCGTGGAGTCCGCTGCGGCGTCCATAGAGAACGCTGCTCCCCAGTCGGAGGTGGAGTCAGCACAGGAAATCCCGGAGAAAACGGTCAGCTATCCCATCGACGGCGGACCGGTGGATCTCACGATGTGGACGGTGGAACCCACCCTGGGGCCGCTTCGGGCCTGGGGCGGCGACTACGGGATTGATGTCTATGAGGACTACAGCTCCATCCAGGCTGCTGCCGAGAAAACCGGCGTCCATATCGCCTTTGAATGCGCCAGCCAGATGGATGGCTATACGCTGTTCTCCCTGCACGTTGCCGCCGGAGACTGGGCGGATCTGCTGGCTATGGTGGATTCCTTCTATACAGGCGGCGTCTCCAGCGCATACAGTGACGATGTGATTATGGATCTCAGTCAGTATACCGAGGACTGGGCGCCGGACTATCTGCGGCTGCTGGCGGAGGACCCGGAGCTGGATAAGAGCTGCCGTACCGATGATGGCCAGATTCTTCAGCTCTGCCAGATTTATAACCGCTTTGCCCAGGTACAGGGCTATGTAATTCGTACCGATTGGCTGGACCAGGTGAACATGGAGGCTCCTACTACCGTGGATGAGCTGCATGAGGTGCTCAAGGCGTTCCAGTCCCAGCTTGGCTGTGCCAATCCATTCTACTATAACTCTGCCTGCAAGCAGCTGACTACTGCCTATAATGCTGTGATGTACACGGATCTCAAGAGCAATGATCTGGGTCTGTTCCAAAAGGATGGTACTGTGTATTCCACTTTTACGGCAGATAATTACCGGGACTACCTCAAGAATATGCACCAGTGGTACGAAGAAGGGCTGATTGACCCGGATTTTGTATCTGTGGAGGCCACGGATAACGGCGGTCACGACGAGGAATTGCTGCGCTCGGATAACATCGGCGTCTGGTGGGCCAATGCCAACAGCATGGGCAACTACTACAGTATGTGCCCCGCAGAGAACTTTGCGATCCAGCCCATGAATGTCTATGCCACAGACGATCATGCAGATCACACCTCCTCAGTGGGGCGGCTGTTTGGAAACTCCACCTCCGTGGCAGGCACCTGCCTATCTGCTACCTGCGCCAATCCTGAAGCGGCGCTGGCCTGGCTGAACTTCTGGTATACCGAGGAAGGCTCCATGCTCCAGAACTATGGCGTGGAGGGCGAGAGCTATCAGATGGTAGACGGTAAGGTGGAGTATACGGATGTAATCTCCAACAGCAGCTATGGCATTGAGCCGGTAGTCGCACTGCTGCTCTATTCCACTGGCAGCGCCCCCTGGGGCATCAGTATTCAGGAGCGCACCTGGAACTTCTACAGCGATGTACAGGTGGACGCCATCGAGGCCTGGACCGCCAATTGTGATGGAGCCTGGGCTTTCCCCAACGCGACCCTTACCACCGAGGAAAGCAATGCTATCTCTGCGGCCACCGGCGACGTCTGCACCTACATTGCGGAGAGTATCCCGCGGTTTATTATGGGAGATTACAACCTGGATGCAGATTGGGATACCTATGTGGAAACGGTTCATAACATGGGGATGGATCAGTGCCTCAGCGCCTATCAGTCTGCGCTGGATCGCTTCAATGCCCGCTGAATGATAGAAAGCAAGGAGTGAACCCTATGTATGTGATTACAGACGAATGCATCGGCTGCGGCCTGTGCCAGGCGAATTGTCCGGCGGATGCCATTGTCATGGGAGAAGCGCACCGGGAAATTGATCCGGTGCGGTGTATGCAGTGCGGCACCTGCATGGATGGGTGCCCGGTGGAAGCAATTGAAGAACAGGAGTGATCGAGATGAGCGAATTTGTAAAATTTACCCCCGGCGAGTATTATGACTGGGAGCAGCCCTATGTGCAGGATCGGCTGGATATTGCGGCAGGAAGAAAACAGCAGGAAATGCCCAAGCTCCCCGCGGGCATGAGTCTGTTTGCGGGTCCCAAGCCCTTTACAGAGGCGGAAATTCTGGAATATAACCGCAAATGGAATCCCTATGATCCCCTGTATAACGATCCTGACTATGCCCGGAAACACGGGTTCCCCTCCGTACCTGCCATGCCTGGATTTGCACAGCCCCGGGGCGGCATGATGATGGGCTTCCCGAAAAATATTGCGGATAAATTTTACTATACCCACGATGGCGGCTCCTTTGAGATCCGAGATCATATTTTTGCCGGAGATCTGCTGACCCCGGAAAAGGCTGCCATTGACTTCCGGGATATCACCGTTCCCGGCAGCCGCGTCCGGGCCTGGTATATGGGTGGCACCGGGGAATCCCTGCGGGACGGCAAGGTGATTCTGGCCGGAGGCATGAGCACCAGAGAATGCTACAGCAAGTTCAGCGACGATACCCCAACTCCCACCTTCTCGGAAAACATGAGCGAATGGTACGACTATTTCCCGGCTGCTCACTACACCACGGACGAGGAATGGTCCTATATCCGTGAGCTTTGGCAGAAGGAAGAGATCCGCGGCGCAGAGCCGCTCTATTGGGAGGACGTAGCGGTGGGCTATGAAGCGCCCAAAACCTGCACCGGTCCCATCACCTATATGAATATGATCTACTGGTACGGCGGCAGCGCCCTGTCCCGGGAGCAGCTTATGGACCCGGAGAGTTTGAAAACCATGTATCGGGATCATTACGGAAACTATCTCTTTGAAACCAGCATCCACCTGGGCAACCGGAATCATCCCAAGGGCCGTATGGTCTGGTACAACGACACCGGGGCAAAGGCCATCTATCGCACCATCACTAACTTCATTGGCGATCATGGGCGGGTTTCCAAATTCAGTTGGCGGTTCTTCCCGTTCTTCCGGGAGCTGCAAGGGCCTACGGATGCGGCGGAGATGTTTCAGAAGGTTCCCGGCATGGAAGGACGCGACTGCGAACGGCACGGTTCCGAGGGGGATACCTGCATCGGCAGAGCAGTGGTCACGGATAAATACGTCAATGCCCGGGGAGAGCACTGCATCGAGATCGCCCTTTGGGCAGAAACGCTGGACGGTGAAATCGTGCAGGCCTGCGCTTCCGAGGCAGTGCTGCCTGCCAGAGGAGAGCCGCTGTAAGCACGGAATCCATTGAAAGTATCCATACCCGCAGACTCCGGAGCATTGGAGCCTGCGGGTATTTGCGCGATGGGGCTGCATCATGAGGCGCAATTCGTGATGCGATGGAATGGTACCTATCAAAAATAGGACTTCAAGGCCAGGCGGGGTTGGCTCAGGCGGTTGCCAATGGATAGAAATGTGTGGTATTCTATCCATTCAGACAAGTTATGGCGTTGGAGTTCATATTTCCTATCTATAATAAGCAGGCATAATAGGATGTGCTGGCTGGTTTATGATTTTTCCAACCTTTTTCAGAGTTCTGCGTCTATCTTCATGAAAGCTTTCAAGGAGATCATCACATGAAAACAAAAATTGCCGAAGCATATGTCATGGAGCTTGCGGGACCGATTTACGGCTTTGCCCTCAAGCGGTGCGCCTGCTTACAGGACGCGGAGGATTTGTCCCAGGAGATCCTGCTGGGGGCGTTTACGGCGCTGAAGGAGCGGGAGGATATTGCGGACGCGAATCGGTATGTCTGGACCATTGCCCACAATGCACTGACGAATTACTATCGGAGCGGGGGTGCGGTGTATGCGGAGATCCCGATTCAGTCCCGCCCGGATTTGGCGGATGCATCAAAGCCGGAGCTGGAGGAGCAGCTGATTTCAGACGAGACAACAGCTAAGCTCTACCGGGAAATCGCCTATCTGTCCTCCCTCCAGCGGAGAATCGTCACTGCGTACTATTTTGAGCACCAGAAGCAGGCGGAGATTGCCGAGCAGCTGGAAATCCCTGTTGGCACAGTGAAATGGCATTTGTTCGAGGCAAAACGCGAGCTAAAGAAAGGAATGGAACGCATGAGCCAGCCCAATACCTTGTCATTTCAGCCCATCCGATTTGCCATTTGCGGCACCTGCGGTTCTATCGGAACCAAGGGGGATAACCGGAACTTCCTGCGGACGGCGCTGTCCCAGAACATTGTGTACCTCACTTATCACAGCGGTAAGACCATAAACGAGATGGCGGAAGCCCTGAATGTTTCGCCCGCCTTTGTGGAAAGCGAGGTGGAGTATCTGACGGAATACTGCTTTCTGGTTCGGGAGGGGAGCCGCTATGTGAGCAACGTCCTAATCGACGAGCCAAGCAAAGAGATCGTAGCATTGCAGGATCGGATGTATACCGAGGCGGCACGGCTGTTTGCCAATGAGCTGATGGATCAGCTGGAAAACAATGAAATCCTGCACGTTATAGGTCTGGAACAGAGCGCCCTCCTGTGGTCGGCAGTACCGTATATTGCGGCGCTGAGCGGAGAGAATTTGATGGAGGAAACGGTATCCTTCCGGGAGGCGGCAACTGTTCGTCCCGATGGCGGCATCAATATCTGCTATGCGGTGGTGGATGCTGCTGGTGTCCCAAAGCCGAAGTATGCAGACCATATGGATCGCTGGAACGGCCCCTTCTGGAATGATGACGGTAAGCTGCTTTTGTGGCAGATCGACTCGGAATGGTCGGACCCGCGGGTGGATGAAACCTATCCGCAGCGGGCACAGTATGACCTGAAGCTGCTGGAGCGGCTGCATCAGGGAACGCTGTCTGCGGAGGAATATGCCCATTTGGCGCAGCGGGGCTATGTTTCGGCTCAAAAACTGGAGCCGGACACGTGCTTCTATCATCCGGCGGTGTTGTGGCTGAGCCGAGAGGAAAATCGGCAGCTGCTGGAGATCGGAACAAAGATCAAGGAGAAATACCAGGAAGCCTTCGCAGCGCTGAAAGCTCCCTATGAAAAGGCAGTCCTTGCAGAAACTCCGGCACGGCTGCACAAGGCACGCCAATTCCACCTGCAAAATATCTTCTATTCGGACGGCTGGTTTGTGCTCCACTGCATCATGGAACTGCTGGAAAGCGGGAGATTAAAGCAGCCCAGGGCGGAACAGCGTGTGGCGCTGATGACGGTGATTTGTGAGCAGTAAGCGCAGTTGAGAAAAACTCACAGTTTCGTTTCTGGTCAATGGCTCCCAAGTATGCTACCATAAAGGTACACTTCCGGAAGAAGTTCAAGTTGGGAGTTGATTGCCATGAAAATTGGAACGAAAATCAGAGAACTGCGGCAGCAGGCGGGGATTTCGCAGGAAACCCTTGCCCGCGCACTGTCCATGACGCCGCAGGCAGTGTCCCGCTGGGAAAACGGGACAACGGCGCCGGACATTTCCCTGCTACCCGCCATTGCAAACTATTTTGGGGTATCCATTGACGCGCTGTTTTCCTATGATACCACGCTGGTGCAGCGGGAAATCGAGGAATTCTTCGATCAGTATTATGCGCTGCTTCAAAAGTCAGAGGAAGATGCGCAGAAGCTGCTGCGGGAGA
>CAVEIY010000074.1:0-9504 GCA_963615825.1 Flexilinea sp. | reverse complement strand
TTCCATCCCCTTGCCCACCGCCTGAAATACCACAGGATAAATCAGAGACAGCACTGCGGGCAGAAAACCCAGCGCAATGATACGAAACGCCGGAATGCCCAGCGCAATTGTCTCCTGCTCCTTGGTAAACAGCCGAATCATCGGTCCCGGGATTCCCTCAAAGCAAAGAACTCCGACCAGCATCAGCGCTCCGGCGATTGCAGCAGAATCCCAAATGATCCGTTTGCACCGGCGATATAGCCCTCTGGCATAGTTATAGCTGAGCACCGGCACAATGCAGGTCTGAAGTGCAAACAGCGGAATGAAGAAAAAGGTTTGCAGCTTATAATACAGCCCAAGCACCGTTACCGCCTCATCGGAAAACTGCGCCAAAATCACGTTCAGCCCCATGATATACACCACATATAACAGCTGCATAAAAATCGACGGATATCCAAAGCGATAGATTGCAATGGCATCTCTTTGAAATTCCGAAACGCTTTTGGGCGGCTTTCGTGCGCCCCGGAGGCCCACCAGGATCGCCGCTGCAATCTGTCCTGTAATCGTGGCAATGGCGGCACCGCGAATTCCCAGCGCAGGGATCGGTCCCAGCCCGAAGATCAGCAGCGGGTCCAGAAGGATATTGATTCCTGCTCCTGCCACCTGGGCGATCATGGGGCGCAGCATATTCCCCTCCGCCTGGAGCACCTTACTCCACATACTCTCCAAAAACACTCCCATGCTGCCCAGGCATACCAGATAGCCGTATGCCAGCGTATCCTGCTGGGCTGCCGCCGACTGCACCGACACCCGTGCAAACCAGGGCAGCAGCGCCAGCGTCACGCAGGAAAACAAAACCCAGCTGATGGCCGCCAAGCACATCCCGGAACCGGCTGTGCGATTGGATGCGTCCTTCCCCTCGGTGGCAAGCTGCTGCGCCATTCTGGCCCCGACGCCTGTGCCGGTACCCACCGCAATGGCCGTAATACACAGCTGTGCCGGATAAATCGCAGACAGTGCCGTCAGTCCGTCCGCCGAAAGCTGCCCGACAAAATAGCTGTCTACCATATTGTAAAGCGCCTGAATCAGCTGTGAAAACATCACCGGCGGCGCCAGCCTGAGCAAAATTCGCCCGATTTTCTCCCGGCCAAACAGCTCCGGCCCCTGCAAGCTCTGGTGGAGTGCGTTCATTGACTCATTTCCCCCATTTTCTTCTTTTCTTTTTGGCCGAATTATCGTACAATGGAAGAGAGCATGTTGCAAGCTCATGTTTTTCATATGAAACATGACAACTTAGAATGGAGTGATATTATGGCAGCCGGAATGAACCGATACACCGTATTTTTAAAGGCAGCGGAGCTGGGCAGTCTGACCCGAGCTGCCCAGGCGCTGCACTATACCCAGTCCGGCGTCAGCCATGCCATCGCCGCTTTGGAGCAGGAAACCGGAACGCCGCTGTTTCTCCGCACCGGCTCCGGTGTAATCCTGACCCACGCAGGTCAGCAGCTGCTGCCGTCCGTTCAGCAGCTGGAAAATGCGCGGCTTGGACTGGAGCAAACCATTGCACAGCTCAACGACACCGTTTCCGGTACGCTGCGGCTGGGCACCATCAGCAGCGTATCAGCCGGTTGGCTGCCGGAGATTATCACACAGTTTGAGCGCCGTTATCCTCAGGTGGAATTGGCGCCGCGGGATGGAGAATACGCTGCCGTTACCCAGTGGATTGAAAACGGCCAGGTAGACTGCGGCTTTCTCACAGCGCCGGTTGACGCACCGCTGTCCTTCCAGCCCATGAAGCGGGACCCTATGCTGGCAGTATTGCCGCTGGGGCATCGGTTTGCCCAGCAGGAACGGGTTACTCTGGAGGATTTATCGGAGGAACCAATTCTCATGGAAACGGAAAACTGGCAGCGGGACATGCGCACCGCCTTTGGTACGCTGCCGCCGCTGAAGCTTCGTTATTTGCTCAGCAGTGCCGCCGCTGTGCTCGCCATGGTAGAAAAGGGACTTGGCGTTACCATTTGTCCTGCGCTGACAGTCCGCACCTTCGGCTTCCACGTCTGCACGCTGCCGCTGGAACCGGCGCGTTATCGTACCCTTGGCATTGCCTCCCTGCCCCCCGCCCGCCTTTCTCCGGTGGCCAGAACGTTTTTAGACTTTCTTCGGGAAACCGATGTAACACAGCTGGAAACCAAATAGCAAGCCGGGATGCTGCAGCACACCTTGCAGCATCCCGATTGTTTTATTCCTCTCCGTATTGCCGGGCAAGCCGCCTGGAAAACTCTCGCATTTCCCGCACCACCGTGCTTGGCCCCCGGACCACAATATCGCCGCCCAGGCTGGCAACCCATCCGTAAAACTGCGGACTGACCGCCACCTCTACTACCGCTTTGAAGCGATAATCATTCAGGGGGATAATGGGGATATCCATGCCAAACCGGTCCAGCAGCACACCTACCATCTCGTTTGCCCCCTCCAGCGTCACATGGAGGATGGTGCCGCTGTACATCCCAAACAGGCTGCGGGTATAGGCTGCCGGATCAAAGTTCTTCATGGCCTTTGCCCCCCGACGGGGCCGGTCCGTAATTTCGATATTCCTCATTTTGTCCACCCGGTAATGCCGAATGCCCCCTGCCTGACTGTCGTAGGCGATGAGATAATAATACTCCTGGTCCCACCAGAGATACCAGGGGCCAACATCATAAAATGCGCCGTCATGACGATACTCCGGTTCCTTTTTTACATTCCACTGGACATACTGGAAGCGAATCTGCCGCTCCTGGTGAATGGCTGCATGAAGGGTATCCACACTGTAGTAGATGCTCTCATTCATGCTTTTCACCCGGCCTGCCGTAAGCACCTGCCGCTGGAGCTGTCTCGCCTCATACACGCTGACCAGGGATTCCAGCTTGTGAATCAGCGCCTCGGACTTTTTCTCCGTGATAAACTTGGAGGACTGCACAGAATCCACCAGAAGCTTCAGCTCCGGCAACTCAAAGGTACGGCTGACAAGCCGATAGGTGGTGGCGGTTCCCTCCTTGGTGGAGAGGATGTCCATGCCAAAGCGGCGAAGCTCCTCAAAGTCCAGATACAGCGTTTTACGTTCGCCGGTTACGCCGTATTCTCCCAGCTTTTTGCTGATTTCCACCAGGGTCAGTCCATGCTCTTCATCAGTTTCCTCCAGAAAGATTTTCGCCAGATACAGCATTTTCTGCTTCTGATTCGCACCTTTCGCCATTTTTAACGTCCTCCTGCTGCTTGTTTCCTCCAGTATAGCAGAACTGGAAATAAAAAGAAAGGGGTGTGTCCGAATTTTCAGACACACCCTCGCATGGCTTTACCGCAGCAGTACCGCCAGCACCCCGCAGAGCACCGCCGCGCCACCCAGCAGCAGATATCGGATTCCGCGGGTCAGCCGCCGTTTCTCTGCATGCTCCCGAATGTAAGCGTCCGCCGCCCGGCACGCATCCTTCAGCACCCGATCTGACCCAGGCGCACTCAGAATATCCTCCCGCAGCAGAAACGTGGCTTCTTCAAAATATCTGGCATCTGGGCACCGGACCACCACCACCTGGCGGGTTACTCCCTTGACCATGGTTTTCACCTCCAAGGGAAGTATGGGTAGGATTTCCAGCTTTTATACCCGCTCCAGCAGCTTTGTGTCCAGAATGATATCCGTTTTCCGGACCTTGCTCCAGGAAAATTCACAGGCCAGCTCTCTGGGGCTGACTGGCTCCCAACGGTCCAGAAGTCCGGCCAAATGGCCCAGCAGACCGATGATCTCCTCCGGGGTAAAATGCTGTCGAAGATAGCCAAAGTCCAGATCCCGGTCCCGCTTGCTGAGCCTTCTTCCATCGGCTGAAAGCAGCATTGGCACATGGTAAAACCTTGGCGGCGTCAGTCCCAAAAGCCCATAGAGATACAGCTGCACCGGTGTTGACGTAAGCAGATCCCGGCCGCGGACCACCTCGGTTACGCCTTCGCTGCCGTCATCTACCACTACAGCCAGCTGATACGCTGCTACCCCATCGGCCCGCCGGAGGATGATGTCTCCAAACTCCCGCTGCAGATTCATAGTAAGGTCCCCTTGCAGGCCGTCCCGCACATGGACCTCCTGATCCGGCAGCCGAATCCGCAGCGACGGTTTTTTCGTCATGACCGCACGCTGCTCCGGGGTGAGATTTCGGCAGGTTCCTCCGTAAATCACCCGACCATCCGAGGCATGAGGCGCCGACGCCGCATGGAGCTGATCCCGGGAGCAGTAACAGGGATAGAGCAAATCCATCTGTTCCAGTGTGGAAAGCGCCGCCGCATAGGCCGCTCCCCGTTTACTCTGATCCTCCGCCCGTCGATCCCAGTTTAGGCCCAGCCAACGGAAATCGTCCATAATCCCCTGGGCATATTCCGCCCGACTCCGTGCCGGATCCAGATCCTCAATCCGCAGCAGAATTTCGCCGCCCTGGTGCTTTGCCGAAAGCCAGGCCAGCATGGCCGACAACGCATTGCCCAGATGCATCCGTCCGCTGGGACTGGGTGCAAATCTACCGGTTTCCACAGGTGCTCTCCCCTTTCTTCTCCATTGATTCTATCACAATTCCGGGGTATAATCAATGAAGCGCCCAGCGCGGGAAAGGAGTCGTTTTATGGTAACGAAAATTGATTCGGGGCTTTATGCCATCGGGGTGCCCCTGCCCAATAATCCGCTGAAAAATCTCAACGCCTATGTGGTCACCGGCCCCCGCAACCTGCTCATTGACACAGGCTTTCGCCAGAAGGAATGCCGGGACGCCCTGCTGCTGGGGCTGCGGGAGCTTGGCATCTCCATGGACCATACCGATATTTTTCTCACCCATCTGCACTCTGACCATACGGGACTTGCTCCGGAGATTCGCGGAAAGGACACCCGGATTTTCATCGGTCAGAAGGATCTTTCCCATATGCCCGGGCCAAACAGCACCTTCCGCTGGTCCGATTCCGATGACCGGTTTGCCGCAGAGGGCTTTCCCCGGGATTTACTCGCCGTGCTCACTGAGAAAAACCCTGCACAGGGGCTTTCTCCCATTCCCTATGACGGCTACATTCCCGTTGCCCCCGGCGATGAATTCTCCTATGGGTCGCACCGTTTTACCGCCATCCATACCCCTGGCCACACCCCCGGACACATGTGCCTATGGGAAGCAGAAACCGGCATTTGTCTGCTGGGGGACCATGTGCTCTTCGACATAACCCCCAACATCACCCGCTGGATGGGCGTTTCTGATTCTCTGGGAGATTATCTCCAGGCGCTTGCCGACATTCAAAAGCTGCCGGTTTCTGTCCCTCTGCCCGCCCATCGCCAGGTTCATATGCCGTTTCAGGCCCGTTGCCAGCAGCTCATTGCCCATCACGATGCCCGCTGTCAGGAGGTTATGACCATTCTGTCCGCCGGGGATCCCATGACCGCCTGGGATATTGCCGCCCATATGACCTGGCGCATTCGGGCAAGGAACTGGGCGGAATTCCCCACCCCGCAAAAGTGGTTTGCGGTAGGCGAAGCCATGGCCCATCTGGACCATTTGATTGCGCTCGGTCAGGTAACGCGCTGGAAGGACGGCGACGTATTTCGCTACAGCCTTACAGCGTGCTGAGATCCGTTCCAATCTCCACAAGGCGGCCGCGAAGCCCATCCATCACCTTGTCGCCGTATAAAAACAGGGTGTTCACCGTAAAATCGCACAAGTTATCCCCATCGATCTGCACATCCGTATCCGTATCCCATACCTTCACCAGAAGCGTAATCCCATAGGCACCATTTTCAAAAAACCACTCCGTTTGATACGGGACATCCACGCAGCTATACCAAAACCAGTCGGAGGTCAGGATAAACTCCACGAACTTCTGCTTTATCTCATCGGATACGCCAGCCTTATCCTCGATGCTGTAGATTTTTTCCTCCAGCCAGCTCCGGTCGATGTCGGTTCTCTCCGCCAGCTCCGGCTCCTCGATTTCAGCAAACTGACTGACCGCAGGAGTCTGTTCCGGCTGCTGGGCCTGTTCCGGCTGCTGGGCCTGTTCCGGCTGCTGGGCCTGTTCCGGCTGCTGGGCCTGTTCCGGCTGCTGGGCCTGTTCCGGCTGCTGGGCCTGTTCCGGCTGCTGGGCCTGTTCCGGCTGCTGAGTCTGATCCGGCTGTGTCGCTTCCTCTGTCCCGGTGTCCTGCTGCACCTGTTCCGTAAGAGCCGGGGTTCGGGCTGGTGTCTCCGTTACCACCACAGGATGTGCTGTAGGGTCCGGGGTCACAGACGGTGCGGGGCTTTCCCGGGTAACCACCCAAGGTCCAAGATCCGGCAGAGACGACGCCGCTTCTTCCTGTTCCCCGCAAGCTGCCAGCAGGAGCAGCATACCAGCCGCCGCAAGAATTCGGCGGTATTTTTTTATTCTTTTCATACCTTTCTTCCTTTCTCTCATGGGGTATTCAGCTGCGTCAGCGAAGCCGATGGTAAATTATCGGGAATCACGTAGCCATACACGCCATTTTGCGTATACACACATAGAAAATCATTTTCCGGGAGCATAACGCTAATGATCTCATCCTCCGGCAGCGACAGGAAGTGGCTGAGATTCACCCAGGACAGCGTTGTGTCGTCGATCAGGTATAGATTGCCGTCATCGCCCTGGAATACCATACGCTGATCGGTTTCATCCCAGTTGCTGCCGCCTAAGTTTTCTGTTTTAATGCCATCCAGAGTCCATTGGCTGCCATCTGCACAGGCCGTAATCACACACGCGCTTGCTTCAAATGTGTGGACAAATTCCCGACCATAATCTATGCCTCCCCCGGCATTCGAGGTGCTATCCCGGCAATAGCGCAGAGTATCCGTGTCCGGTTCATAGGCCATCAGCCATTCTTTGAATGTTCCATCCGATCCACTCCCGTAAATCCAGGCATACAGCGTACCGTCAATGCCCCAGAACACGCTGCTGAACTGGATTTCATTTTCCGGTATTTCCGAGGGATAATAGGGTGCCAGGCAGTCCGGCAGTGCCACCATCTCTCCGCTTTCCAGATTGCAGAGGTAATATTCATAGAACCCATTGGAATAGATACTTGCCAGTCCCCAGCGCATATCGTCCGAAACCTGGATATCGGATACATTGCCATGGTCATACAGCTCCGGCACATTGGCCAGTGGATCGCTTAATTCCCCGGTATCAAGATGATAGAATACGGGATAATTGCTGTTGTCCGTGATGCCCTTCTCCACTCGCCGAATCGACACCTTGACCGTATCCCTGCTGCCAGGCCAGTGGGACACCCGGAAATAGATGTCATTTTCAGAACGATCCCGCAGCGCAAGATTACCATCCTGGTCGTGGATATAGTCAATATAAAAATCCCAGTCGCCATAGGCATAGAAATCAATATGAACGGTAGTCGGCTCCACCGGCTGGATTTCTCCGTCCACTTCCGTGTAATACTGCCCATCTGCGTACAGCAGATTGCCTTCACAGTTCCAATTATCCTCCGCCTGCGCACTTGCCGTCAGCTGCGGCATAATATCCGGCGTAAGCGGCACATTGGTGGTCTCCGCAGGCTCCGTGGAGGGGCTTGTCGTATGTTCCGGCTGTTCTGCCTGGGATACTTCCGGTGTCAGTTCGCTGCTTTCCTCCGATGACGGACGTTCTGACGGAACTGTGCCCCACTGGGTCACAGCAGGCGGCTCTTCCCCCGGTGACAGGGTATTGCCGCCGGACTTTCCGCTGCCCAATCCCAAAAACAGCGCACCGGCAACACCCAACACAATCAGAATAGAGGCCGCCAAGCCCAAGGTTTTCCGGAAACGGGGGCTTTTTTTCATCGGAACAGGGGGCTTCCTGCGCTGCTGTCCGATTTCCGGCAAAGGCGGGAGACGATCCCCCAGCTCCGCCGCGTCCTCGCCCACGTACAGATCCATAAGATCCACAATTTGCATGTTCACAGGATTCCCTCCTTTCCAAGCGTCCGCTCCAGGACTTTTCGCCCTCGCATCAGACAGGAGCGCACCGTATTGGGTGACAGTCCCATCTCCTGGGCCACCTCCTGGGAGTTTTGCAGATAATAATAGGTTCGTAAGAAAATTTCCCGATCCCTGGGGCGCATTCGATCAATGGCCGCACGCACCCGCCGTGCCAAGTCCTGCTGAATGGCGCTTTCCTCCAGATCCTGCATCGCATCTGGAATTTGCACTTCGTCTTCACTCACCATCTGCGGACGATTCTTCCGCAGATGGGATTTTGCACGGTTTCGTGCCGCCGTGCAGAGATAAGGCTTTAGCGTTCCCCGAATCTCCCCAGCATGGTTCCATACTGCATAGAACGTATCCTGCACCAGTTCCTCTATGTCCTCCCGGCTCCCGCCCGGCCCCAATATATTTCCGATGATGGTGAAAAGATACCGGTGGTACTGCTGAATCATCTCCTGCAATGCCTCCTGGTTTCCCCTTCGCATCTCCCGCAAAAGCTGCTCATCGGTCATGGTTTCACTTCCTTTTCCCCGTTTCATCTTTCACAAAATAAGACGCCGCAGCATGGAATGCCGTTGCATGTTTTTTCATTTTCTCATCATTCCGAATAATCCCATGTATCCAGGACAAACTATCCCCGAAAGGAGCCGATCCAACCATGATGACTGACATTGAACTTCTCTCTTACATTCGGGAAACCGCGCAAATGGGCCATGACGGCATCGACACCGTTTTGGGTTATTCCCCCTGCACGCCCCTGACCGATGCTCTCCGGCAGCAGAAAGCAGAATACGGCGAGCTGTGTTCCTCTGCCACGGAAATGCTCAAAGCCCGAGGCAGCGATCCTGAACCGCTGCCCATGGGGGCAAAAATGGGGCTGATGATGTCCCGGGCCAGAAACGCCATGTCCCCTCCCTCTTCCTCCAAAATTGCTGAAATGATGATTACCGGCAATACCAAAGGCGCCATCAAGTCCATCCAGCACCACCGGCAGTATCTTGGGAAGGACGAGCGGGTCACGGACCTGAGTAAAAAGCTGCTGGAGACGGAGCAGAATAATATTGAGCAGATGAAGCCGTTTTTGTAAGCAATATGCCCCGCGCCGTCCAATTTCGGACCGCACGGGGCATCCACTGTTTTTAATTATACACCAAGCTGTTTCCGCATTTCTGCAGTCAACGCACCCAAAACAAATTGCTCCCCTCTCCACACGAAGCGAAACCCTGGAGCCAGCGAAATTCTGGGTGTATGCTTCATCTGCTGCATTTCGGCAATCGGAATGGCATACAGCAATTTCCCCATTTTCATGCTCATGCCCTCCAAATCCGTCAGATAGAGCATATCCTCCGTCATACTGGCAAGGCAATAGCCATAACCGTCGCCAGGCAGACGTTTTGCATTCATATAGGTATACATTTTTCTTTCATCCATGCGTCCCAGCTCAATAAGCGTGCGACACACTTCTTCCTTGGTTTGTTTACTCATTGTATTTTCCTCTCTTTTTATACAATAATACTTGTATTTTATAACGTGCGAATCTGTGTGT
>CAVEIY010000073.1:0-9561 GCA_963615825.1 Flexilinea sp. | reverse complement strand
GTATAACATAGCCCCGCAAATTGCAGCTGTAACGTTTAAAAGCTCCCGAAACCCCAGTGGATTTCGGGAGCTTTTTGTATGTCATTCCTCCGGCAGCGTCAATGCACCGGTGGGACAGGTATGGACGCAGGCGGGCAGCAGTCCTGCCTGGATTCTGCCCCAACAGCCATCGCACTTCATGGCTTTCCCCGTCTCCGGATGGATGGAAATCACCCCAAGGGGACAGGCCGTTTTGCAGGCGCCGCAGCCCATACAGCGATCTTCGTCCAGAACCACATAGCCCATCTCGTTTCGGGTAATGGCCTTTTGCGGACATACCTGCATACATTTTCCGCAGTGAATACAACCCACGGAGTAATCCCGGATGGCGCCGTTTTTCTCCCGCTGTTCCATATGCCGAAGGGGCGTTTGATTCAGCGCACAGAGGATATCCCGCTGATCGTCGCAGGCCAGCTGACAGGCTGCACAGCCCGTACATTTCTCCGCGTCAAACCGAATGCGTCTCATCACATTTCCTCCTTCCGAATACGGCAGCGAATGCAGCGATAGCCCGGGAACCCGGAATAGGGGTCCCGATGGTCATAGCTGAGTAAACTGTTGGCATCGGCCTCCCGATAGCCATGATATAGGCTCACCATTCCCTGGGGCATGGTGCCGCTGGGATTGGCCAGAACGGTAACATGGCCATGGGCGGTCGCGATTTCAATGGAATCTCCTGCGGAAATACCCAGCTGCGCCGCATCCTCCAGGCTGATATCCGCCATGGGATTCCGTCGGAGGGATCGGGCGCTGGGACTGTCATGCAGGCGGGAATGAAGCCCGCCCGGAATCCGGATGCCCGTGGAAAGAATCATCGGAAATTCTGCCGGGTCCGCATCGTCCGTCGGAGCACAATAGGTGGGCAGAGAATCCAGCTCCGGATGATGGAGCGCCTGAATTTCCAGAGAGTCCAGCTCAAATTTCCCTGAAGGGGTCTGGAAGCCATGCTGTCCCACCGGCGTCATCGCCAATCCCGGGATTTTCTGCGGCAGCTCCGGATGCGCTTTCAGCTGCTCCAAGTCGATGGGGGTATTCCGGATCATGTGTCGAATGCAGGTATCCCGGTCGGATTTCAGCAGATCGTCGTCTACATCCAGCCGCCGCGCCAGCTCCAGAATGATCTCATCATCCCGTCTGGACTGATACAGCGGCGCAATTACCGGCTGGGTATACTGGGCAAAGCCTCCGCCAAACACCTTGAATTCATCCCGCTCATAGGACGTACAGGCTGGGAGCACAATATCCGCATATTTGGCGGAATCCGTCAAGAACGGATCCACGTCCACAAAGAACTCCAGCTTTTCCAAGGCCTTCCGCATCTCAGATGCACCTGGGAACATCCGAAAGTTCATGCCGTGGGCATAGAGCATCCGCAGGGGATAGGGCTGACCGGTGAGAATGGCCCGCGGCAGATCACAGGCCTGCATTTCACCAATCAGTCGGTGCCACAGCGGGAACCGCTCACATCCAATGGGAATCGGACCATTCTTCGGGTATTTCTCCACGGAAAACTCCGGCTCCAGGGTTTCAAAGCCGCCGATGGAATGGGCATAGGTGAGATAGGTCGGAATCATGCCGCCAGGGCGGTCATAGCTCCCGGTGATTGCAGACAGCGCCATCACAGCCCGGTGATTCTGCATGCCGTTTTTAAAGTGTACCAGCGACGCATTGGAGGGATTGATGGCAAGGGGCAGGTTTTCGCCCACCATTTTTGCCGCCAGACGGATTTCCTCCGGGGTAAGACCTGTGATTTTGGCGGTTTTTTCCGGGGTAAAGTCCTCTACATAGGCGCGGTAGGCTTCAAAGCCATAGACATTTTCCCGGATGTAGTCATGGTCAATCCAGTCATTGTGAATCAGCTCCCGGCCCAGACAGAGTGCCAGTGCGCCGTCCGTTCCCGGCTTCACCCGAAGGTGGAGGTCCGCCGCCTGGGATGCCGGCGTAATTCTGGGGTCGATGATAATGACCTTCATGCCCCGGCGATGATTGGCCTGGAGTCCCACATTCATCAGGTAAGAGGAAATGCCCGGATTGGCGCAGAAGCCCAGGAAAACACCGGCATTCTTCATATCCGGCTGCACCATCTCCGCTCCGGTGGCACATTTCCAGGACATAATCGTGGAGGTAAAGCAGGAGGAGGATTCGCTGCCATAGTTCACGGAGCCATAACTATAGGCAAGCCGCTGGAGGAACGGACGATACCATTTTTCATAGCCGCAGTAAAAGGCTGCGCTGGATGCCCCGGACTCCCGGCGAACCGTCAGAAGCCGTGCCGTGATCTCCTCCATGGCCTCGTCCCAGGAGATGGGCTGGAATTTCCCTTCTCCCTTTTTGCCCACACGCCTGAGCGGCGTTTGAACGCGATCCTTCCGATACACATAATCCCGGGCAGACAGGCCCCGGGCACATAGCTTTCCGTGGTTGGTGGGATGGGCATCCGTTCCCTCCACCTTAATGATTTTCCCGTCCTTCACATAGCAGGTAACGCCGCAGTGGGGGCCGGGGGCGCAGATATCGCAGAAGGTATTGTGCAGGCTGATGCCGGTATCCGCTCCCGGGAGCTTTGCCGCCAGCCGCTCTTTTGTGGTCATGATGGTTCCCTCCGTCGCCAAGTTTTGGTGGCAATAGTATAGCACCCAGAACGCTTCGGTTCAACCCTTTTATTTCGTTGGCTAACGGTTTTGGTTCATTCTTCCGATGGCTTCTCCGGTTCCGGCGTTTCTGGCTGCTCCATGGCATCCCGCAGCTTTTCCAGGGCTTTTTTCTCAATTCTCGACACATAGCTTCGGGAAATCCCCAACTGCTGGGCTACCTGACGCTGGGCCAATGGGGCGGTTCCAAATAAGCCATAGCGCCAGGTGATAATCTGGCGCTCCCTGGGAGTCAGGGTTTTCTCCAGCAGTCCCATAAGCTTTTTTGTCTCACTGCGCAGATGGGTCTGCTGGAACAGGTCCTCGTCGCTGGAGAGCACATCCATCACGCTGAGGCTGGAGCCGTCCTGCCCCGTCTCAATGGCGTCGGACAGGGAAATATCCCCGGCGCTTTTTCGCTGGGAACGAAAATACATGAGTATTTCGTTCTGAATGCACCGTCCCGCATAGGTGGCAAGCCGCGCCCCCTTCGTTCCGTCAAAGGTAGAAATCGCCTTGATGAGTCCGATGGTGCCAATGGAGATGAGATCATCCTGATCCGCAGAGGAGGCATAGTATTTCTTGAGAATATGCGCCACCAGTCGGAGGTTCCGCTCCACCAGAATATTGCGCGCCTCCAGATCTCCCTCCGCCCAGCGGGACAGATAATACTGCTCCTCCTTGGCACTCAGGGGTTTCGGAAAGGAACCTACCGGCGTTGTAAGCCGCAGGGAATACAGCAGCGTGTTTGCGGTCAGCAGCAGTGCGATCATAGCATTCACCTCCCAAGAGTATATGCCGCCTCCGCCTGTCCGCTTTCCTCCCTGGACGGGCAAAATTGTTGACCTTCACCAATTTTCTCTTCTGCTGCGGGGAAAATATCTATCCGTCCGGTTTCAGTTTGAACGGCGGATTGCAGTTGCGCCGGTCCGATATCCGGGGTATAATAATAAAAAGGGAATGATTATTCCAAAACTTGAATTCTCCGGCGGCTGCCGGAATACAGGAGGAGTCTCCATGCATGCCCTGGGGCATTTTAAAACCATCACCCATCATAAGCTTCTGGTTATGCAGTATTGCTTCCGGGTTGGACTGATCCGGCAGGGCTTGATGCACGATATGAGCAAATATTCCTGGACGGAATTCCGGGTTGGCGCCAAATACTACACCGGCACCCGCAGCCCCAACGCCGCCGAGCGGGAAGAACTGGGGTATTCTACTGCCTGGCTCCATCACAAGGGCCGCAATAAGCACCATCTGGAATACTGGATTGACTACGGCGGACGGGATATGGAGCTGATGGGCCACCCGATGCCCACACGGTATATGGTGGAGCTTTGCCTGGACCGGATTGCCGCCTGCAGGGTCTATCATGGAAAGGCCTATACCGACAAGGACCCACTGGATTATCTGGAGCACAGTCGGGACTCCCGGATGATGCATCCGCAGACCCATGCGCAGGTGGTCGAAATTCTCACCATGCTGGCCGAACGCGGAGAAAAGGAAACCCTACGCTACATCCGCCAGGTGGTGCTGAAGCATCCCGTCAAGCTCTACCCGAATCTCCCGCCAAAGGATGGGGACCCGGCAGAAAAGGAACCCAGCTTTGTTTCGCCGGACCGGCTAAAAGCGCTTGCCTCCCAGCTGGGCACGCCATTTTATCTCTATGACCAGTCCGGCATTGAGGCTGCCTGCCGCCGGGTTCAAAGCGCATTTTCCTGGAACCCGGGATTTCGGCAGTTCTTCCCGGTCAAAGCTGCCCCCACCGCAGGGCTGCTGAAGCTGCTCCGGTCCCAGGGGCAGGGGGTGGTTTGTTCCTCGGCAGCTGAGCTGATTCTATGCCGGAGCTGCGGATTTACTCCAGACGAAATTCTGTTCCTGCCCAATTTCCCCCGGGAAGAGGATTTGAATACCGCCAAGGAAATCGGCTGCATGCCGGTATTGGACGGCGCGGAACTGGCAGATTGTTTTGCCGCAAAGGGACTATTGAGCGATACCGTAGGTCTGCGGATTACCCCCAGGGAAACGTTCCGGTTTGGGCTGACCGAAGTGCCCACCGACAGCATCAAATTCGGCGTACCGGAAGATCAGCTTTTAGACACCGTCGCCCATTTGAAGGAGCTGGGCGTTCAGAAAATCGGACTGCACGCCTATCTTTCCGGCAACACCCTGGAACCGGACTACTATCCGGCGCTGGCAAAGCTGCTGTGCCGTCTGGCCCAGAGCGTCTCAACGGTACTGCCGGTTTCGTATCTCAACCTTTCCGGTGGCATTGGCATTGGCTATCGGCCCGGAGAGAAAACACCGGATCTTGCTGCCATTGGCGAGGCCGTCCATCAGGTGTTTCGCGAATGCTATCCCGAGGGCAACGCTCCGGCACTGTATACAGAGCTTGGACGGTATGTAACCGGTCCTCATGGAATTCTGGTCACCAGCGTCACCCAGATCAAGCATGCCGCTCGAAATTATGCCGGAGTAGACGCCTCGGCTTCCGATCTCATGCGGCCCATGATGTACGGCGCTTATCACCATATCTCCGTTGTCGGGAAGGAGGGGCCGCGGACGCCCTGGGACGTGGTTGGCGCTGTCTGCGAAAACACCGACAAATTCGCCCAAAAACGGATGCTGCCGGAGCTTCAGGAGGGGGATCTTCTGGTGATTCACGATGCTGGCGCGCACGGACATTCCATGGGCTACAACTACGGCGGTCGGCTGCGCTGCGGCGAATACCTCTGGACCAAAGAGGAAACAGCCGTTCTCCTGCGCAGGAAGGAAACCACCGAGGATTATCTCAGCACGCAGATTTTGGAATAGAAAAACGCCGGAGCCGCATAAGACGGTTCCGGCATTTTCTCACCCAAGTCCGCAAAACAGCGTCAGCAGTCCGCCGATAATCAGTCCCGCGGCCAGCAGGAACAGGCAGCCCTCCAGCACATAGGGAAGCAGCGCCCATACCACTCTGCGGATCAGCAGCTTTTTCCGAAAATCTTCCGGCGAGGCAGCATGGCGTGGCATGGGGACGGTAAACAGGTCGCTGACATAAATGGGATTCGTGGCTTTCATGATACATTCCTCCTGCATATTTACGTTCTGAAGAAAGTATAGCAAAGGTAATGTACCATAAACGGGATTTTACATGGAGCGTAGAAAATCGCAGGCCAGGACAGCCTGCGATTTCGTTCGATATTCAGTTGACAAACAGGTCTGCGCGTTTTTTGTAATAGATGCTGCTCAGTACCAGCATCAGAACGCAGGTCAGGACGCTGCCGATGGCCGAACTGATCGTATTCAGATCACCGTTGAAGGAAATCAGCAGGTTTAGTGCCTGAAAAATGCAGTTGATTGCAAGGAACAGGATGTACATCTTTGGCCCGTTTCTCCGGAATCCGGCCAGCCGAAACCGAACATAGATCGCCAATACCGCCAGCACGACACTGATCGCGCCGCCCACCGCGTAGACCGCATTCCAGACGAGTGCATCCAGGCTGAGAAAGGTCAGACGAAAGCTGACAACCGCATTATACAGGCTAATCAGTGCCGCCACAAACAGCTGAAAATAGATCAGGAATTTGTGCCATTTCATGGGGTGCGTGTTCTGGGGAATTGTCGCCGGATCAGCGGGCAGGGGCGCAGAATCCTCCACCGGTGCGCCGCAGACCGTGCAGAACGCGGCATGCTCCTGCAGCTTGTTTCCGCAGTTTTTACAATACATCGTTCATTCTCCTTTTCTCCCGATTTGCTTGTTACTCCTTTGTCAAGCCATATTCCTTTGCCAGTGCCTTAAAATAGGGGAGACTATGGATAATCGTCTCATAGCTGACGCAATAGGCAATCCGCACATAGCCGGGGCAAGCAAAGCTGGAGCCTGGCACCACCAGAATATGATAGTTCTTTGCCCGCTGGACAAATTCAGTTTCGTCCGGTGTCGGCGTTTTCACAAAGAGATAAAACGCGCCCTGGGGTTTGATGCAGTCAAAGCCGCAGGATTTCAGGCCTTGATACAGCGCCTCCCGGTTCCGGTTATAGGCTTCAATATCCGTCTGCGCGTCCAGACAGCGGGCAACGGCACGCTGCATCAGGGACGGCGCATTCACAAAGCCGGACACGCGGGTTGCAATCCCGGCAGCGGCATAAATCAGTTCATAGTCGCTCAGCTCATTTGGAATCACCAGATAGCCGATTCGCTCACCGGGCAGGGACAGGGACTTGGACCAGCTGTAGCATACCACGGTGTTGGCATAGTACTCCGTGAGATAGGGCACCTCTACGCCGTCATAGGCCAGCTCCCGATACGGCTCGTCGGAAATAAGATAGATGTCCGTTCCGAATTCATGCTGCTTCTCCCGCAGAATCCGGCTCATTTCCCGGCAGGTTTCCGCGGAATAGACCACGCCGGTGGGATTGTTGGGGTTGTTGACAATCACAGCTTTGGTCTTAGGCGTGATTTTCTCTGAAAACTCCTGAAGATTGGGCTGGAAGTCCACGGTATTGGGGGACACCACCACCAGCTTGCCGTCGTAATTGGCTACATAGTTGCCATACTCCGTAAAATACGGGGCAAAGGTCAAAACCTCGTCGCCAGGATTCAGCAGCGTTTTCAGGATTACGTTCAGTCCACCGGCAGCCCCCACGGTCATAATGATATTGTTTTCATGAAAATCGGTGCCAAACCGACGGTTTAAGCTCTCTGCCACCGCCTGACGCACGTCGGCATAGCCCACGTTGGACATATAGCCGTGCACCATCAGGGAATCCTCCTGATCCAGAATATCCCGAATGGCGTCCTTGACTGCCGCAGGAGCCGGAACCGAGGGGTTGCCCAGGGAAAAATCATAGACGTTCTCTGCGCCAAATTCCCGGGCCATATTCTGGCCTTCCTCAAACATGGCGCGAATCACCGAGTTGTTGCTTGCAAGCTGTTTCATCTTTTCCGAAATCATTTCAGGTTCTCCTTTCGGGTTGCGGCATGGCCCCATGCCATGGAAAGCTCAATGGCCGTTCGCCACAGGCTGCGCAGCTCCATTCTGGTTTCCGGCGCCATATTGGGGGTAAAAATCCGGTCCGTTTTCTGGAGGGTTGCAAGCTCTTCTGTGCTGCTCCATACGCCGGTGGCAAGGCCGGCCAGATAAGCCGCACCGGCAGCCGTTGTCTCTACCATCTGGGGCCGAATTACCGGAATTTCCAGCAAATCCGACTGGAACTGCATCATAAAGTCGCTGACCGATGCGCCACCGTCTACCCGAAGCTCTGCCATGGGCGTCCGGGATTCCATGGCCATGGTGTCCACCAAATCGCCTACCTCATAGGCAATGGACTCCAGCACAGCGCGGCACATATGGGCCTTTCCGGTTCCTCGGGTCAGTCCGAAGAAGCTGCCCCGGGCGTCCACATCCCAATAGGGCGCGCCCAAACCGGTAAAGGCAGGCACAAAGTATACGCCGTCGTTGCTTTTCAGGGATTCCGCCTGCAAATCACACTCATGGGCCGCAGCAATGACATGGCACTCGTCCCGAAGCCACTGAATGGCCGAACCGGCATTAAACGCGCTGCCCTCCAGAGCATAGGTAGTGTTGCCGTCCAGGCTCCAAGCCACAGAGGTCAGAAGGCCGCGGCTGGAACGGACGCTTTCCGTACCGGTATTCAGCAGCGTAAAGCAGCCGGTACCGTAAGTATTTTTCGCCTGTCCCGGCGCAAAGCAGCCCTGACCGAACAGCGCCGCTGCCTGATCGCCTGCAGAGCCGGAAATCGGCGTTCCCTCCAGCATTTCGAGGCCCTTGAGGTGCCGGTCCACGGTGCCGTAAACCATAGAGGAGGGTACCGGATCGGGCAGCATGCACATGGGAATATTCAAAAGCTTACAAAGCTCCGGATCCCAGCAGAGCTTGTCAATATCAAACAGCATGGTCCGGGAGGCGTTGGAATAGTCCGTCACATGGGCTTTTCCGCCGGTGAGGTTCCAAATCAGCCAGGAATCCACGTTGCCAAACAGGATTTCACCATGTTCCGCCCGTTTCTGGAGGCTAGGGTCCTGATCCAGCAGCCAACGGATTTTGGTACCGGAGAAATAGGGATCAATGAGCAGTCCGGTCCGGCTCAGTACCAGATTGGCCGCGCCGTCCGCCGTTAATCGGTCGCAAATCGAAGCGGTTCGGCGGCACTGCCAGACAATGGCGTTGGACACCGGTTTCCCGGTGGTTTTGTCCCAGAGAATCGTGGTTTCCCGCTGATTGGTGATGCCAATGGCGGCAATATCCGTGGGACTGAGGCCGCTGCGTTCAAAGGCTTCGGCCATTGCCAGCAGTTCGGTAGAGAGGATTTCCATGGGATCATGCTCCACCCAGCCGGGCTTGGGATAGTGCTGGGTCAGGGGATACTGCGCCTTGGTGACAATAGCGCCGGTTTTATCAAAAATAATGGCACGGGATGAGGTGGTGCCCTGATCTACGGCCAGTACGTAGCCATTCATAGCTGCACTTCCTTTCTTATGGCTATAGTTTCTCCGATTTTCCCGGGATTGTCAATGGTATCCGCGGATATTTCTTTGAATGCGAAAAGATAATCGTCATTCTAAACGAAAATTAGGGGTGTTTCTTGTATGTTCTCAATTATCTGGTATAATAGATGACATTCTATTGGAGCGGAGTGATACCCTATGAAGAACGCACTGCGGAAAGAGAGCATCTCCCATCTGCTGCCCCGCATCATCCTGTGTGGGCTTTTGGCAGTTGTTTTGTTTGGTCTGTCCGGAAAGGGTCTGATTTCCATGATGCTTGGACCCAAAAGCCTTAAGGATGCTGCACCGGAAAAGGGCGAATATGTTTCCTTTGACGCCAGTGAGGTCATTGTTGCCTTTGCAAACCTGACGGCCAAATCCGACAGCGGCACCGACACC
>CAVEIY010000072.1:4120-9591 GCA_963615825.1 Flexilinea sp. | reverse complement strand
GCGCATCCTTGGTAAGGATGAGGTCGCCAGTTCGAATCTGGCTAGCAGCTCCAATTTTTCCTCTGTGTTGTTTCAACGCAGAGGATTTTTGTTTATCTCCGCATAACTGGCGACCTCATCCGCTTTTTCAATCGTGAGGTCGGAGGGTTCCCATGGGGCCGCGCCCCATGGGACACGGTAGCCAGTTCAAATCTGGCTAGCAGCTCCACGTCGTCGCGGACTTCGTATCGTTCGCGACGGCGTTTTTTTACGCCGCCGCTCATTCGCTTCGTCGCTCCTCCTTACCAAATCAAACCCACTGCCGTTGGGCTTTGATTTGGATTGCACCTGCGGGCGCATGTTTTGACAAAATAGCGCAATTTCCTAAAAATGGATAGATCCAGTTTCCTCTGCATCGTTTTGATGCGGAGATTTTTTGTTTATCTCCGCATAACTGGCGCCCTCATCCGTTTTTCAATCGTGAGGTCGGAGGGTTCCCATGGGGCCGTGCGAATCCGACTAGCAATAGGATTATTAACTCTGCTCAGAAATATAGATTTGCGCACGGTTTTGTATCCTTGGGAGAACATCCGGCAGACTTGCCTCTCCCTTAAAAAATGCGCTGGCTTCTTCAAATACAATTTGGTATAGCTCCGGATCAAACCGATATACACGATCCAGGGATTCAATTAATGCCAAAACGGTATCACATTCCTCGTCGCTGGGTGCAGTCATTCGCACCTCAAACCCTGTGCCATCGGAAAGAACGGTTTCTCCCTTCTCTGCCTGCTCTTGGGCAAATTTACGCAGCAGTGCAGCCTTGTTCACCGGAAAAGCCGGTGCGTCGTAGTCATCCAAATAAAACTCCCGGACAAACTCCCACGCCGCATTCGGTGCCCGACAGCCGGTGGAAATTGCAAGGCTCATATCATAGGAGATCGCATTTCCGATACCAGACGATGTCGGAAAGCCCACAAAGCTCAGATCTGTTGTTCCAAAATTCTGCTGGAATTTCTGGATGCTCTTTACGTTCCCCAGCTTTCCATACATGAGGAGCTGTTCTCCCGCGGCAATCAGCTCATAATCATTTCGATCATCGGATGAATCCTGGGTTTCCGAAGCTTGGGCTACAAATTGCAGCAGCTCACCAAACGCCTCTGTGTCAAAGCGGCAGGTCCCGGATGCCCAGTCAACAAATTCGTCCTGATTATATGCCAAAACAAATTGCAATAGCAGGTTCTGGGTTACATGCGGCCCCATAACCGGTCCCTCATAGCCCAGCTCGTTTACAACCTCCTGCATCTCCTGAAAGTTCCAACTGGAGCGATTGCCAATTCTATGAGAATTTCCAACAATCACATCTGCCCAAAAGCCCGATGGCATGGTATAAATAGCGCCATTCTCTGATTCCAGCGCGCCCAGCACATTCGGCAGAAAAGAATCCCTGGTTAGCTCCGGATCGTTGTCTATAAAGGCGTACAAATCCAACAGCATCCCTTTTGCGGCATAGACACTGGGCTTAAACGGGGACATTCCATAAAAATCAGTTCCGAAGCAGAAAATATCCGGTGTGTTTCCAGTGGCGAAATCCACATTCAACCGGCTTTTATCCTCGCTGGAGTAGGTTTCTACTACAATCTGATAGTCTGTGTGGGACTGATTAAACTGGGCGACCATGCTGCCAACGCTTTGGGGCGTGTCGGTTGCAAGGATCAGTGTGTTTGCATCAGACGTATCTTCCTGTGCTGTACAGCAAAATACCGTTGTGTCTGCAAGGCAATAAACCCGTCCGCTGGAATCTGCCGCAATTTGCGATGGTGCAGCACTCAGCAAAACGTCGCCCCAGCGCAGCAGTTCTGTGAGCTGATTCGTCCCTGGAACCCACTGAAATAGTGCCAGCTCACTGGCCAGTATGACACTTCCTTCCGGTCCAGACCCGCAGGCTTGAATTTGGAACGGGAAAGCTGCCTCCTGCTTCAGCGCATCCGCTGTCACCTGATACAGCCTGTCCCCAGCCGCGGCATATAGTTTATCATCCAGCACAGCAAAACCAGCAGGCGCCGCTTTGAGAGACTCGGAACAGCTGACGGATTGGGTTGTGGTGTCGATCGCAATGAACCCATAGCGGCAGCTTGAAAGCCTGTCATCCGTACCGGTCCAGGTCAGGACGATCTGATCTTGAAACATCACAAGCTGATTGCATTGCAGCTGGGCCATGCCAGAGTTCTCCACGGAGACATCCATATCTGTCTGTGTGTCTCCAGCCGGATCATAAATATGCACGGCAAAATTTTCGGCATCCACCGGTTCCGCGACAATTATGCTGCCATCCTCCGTTCGGGCAAAGCTGGAGTTTGGAGCAGTCACCAGGCTTCCGCCGCCGTATTGCAGGATCTCTCCGGAATCAACCTTCTGCAAATATAGATTATCCTGACTGAAGCACATAGCGGAGACATCCTCTGCAATGGAAGCCGCTTGATAGCGCTGCTCCCCTTTGGTCGTTTCCCAGTCATTATTCTTTGCTCCGCAGGCGCTTAGCACACATAGGAATAGTATCAGAGATAGCAATTTGAACTGTTTCAACACATATCCCTCCGATCGGAAAACCACACATACCTGCACACGGGGCACAAGCGTTTCCAATATCCGGTCATTACACCTTACATTTGCATACTAACATGCATCATTTCTTTTGTCAACAAACAGGCCACCCCACCATCTCATAGGAATTTGTCCGAACGATTCCCGGTTTCAATCTTGGGGAGCCGCGCTGCCAAACCTTCCGTCTGAAAACATGGAAATTCCCGTTCACTGCCGCCTTGACAACCCGCAATGAGATTTCTATAATAAAGGAAACAGGCTGCCCATTGGCGGCTTTTCCAATCGCCATAGGTTAGCTTTTTCTAACCACCAATCATTACGGAGGCGAGATTCCATGCCGAATCCTATTACCTTATCCGGTGTTCCGGAAACCATGCTGCAAACGCTCTATGCCCGAGCCAAGGAGACAAAAACCCGCGGAGCAATTCACGACGAAAAAGCTGCGGAACTGGTGGATCAGCTGGACTATGACTTTTCCCTGGCGGATCAAGACGCTACGATGCACAGCGGTGTAATTGCCCGTACCATCGTATTAGACCGCATGGTTACGGACTACTTACAGCGTCACCCGGGCGCAGTGGTGGTCAATCTGGCCTGCGGACTGGACACCCGCTGCTATCGCGTAAACGGCTACTGCCATTGGTACAACCTGGACCTGCCGGAAACCATTCAGGTACGGCAGCAGCTGCTTCCGGAACAGGGAACCATCTCTCAAATTGCCATGTCAGCCATGGAGGACTGGGGCGGAGAAATCCATGAATCGGATTCGCCGGTGCTGGTCATCATTGAGGGATTGACTATGTACCTGACTGAAGCTGAGGTTCAGCAGATTTTCTCCGTGATTGCAGCCCGTTTTGCCCATGCCACCGTGTTTGTAGAAATCATGAACCCACTGATGGTCAAGCACGTAAAAGAAAAATCCATCACTGGCAGTCACGCCAAATTCACCTGGGGCATCCAAAGCGGAAAGAAGCTCTCTGCTCTGCTGCCGCGGTTCCGCTTTGTATCGGAACACAGTCTCACCGAGGGAATGGCCGCATTTGTGCCCATTTATAAGCTGCTGGACAAGTTTCCCCCGGTAAAAAATATCTCCAATCGCATCATCGTGCTGGAGGAGGATCCCGCATGAAATTTGAAACCATGGGGAATCCCACAAACCCCGCTATTCTGTTTTTCCATGCCATGGGCGTTACCGGCGCCAGCAGCGAACCGGTGGCCGAGCATCTAAAAAGCAGCTATTTCTGTATTCTCCCCACCTCTACCGTCTACTGTGCCGGTCAAAGCTATGTCAGCAAGACAGATGAAGTACAGCAGATTGCGCAGTTCCTACAGGCACAGGGCATCTCTTCCCTTGCACTGGTGGTTGCATCCTCCATTGGGGCCGACCTGGCCATGGCCTTTCTCGCCCAAACTGCATTTCCCGTAGCCCATGTCTTTTTTGACGGCGGACAGTTTGCGCAAATTTCCAAGGGGACCCGTCGGATTATGACGCCGTTTTTATACCTTGCCATCAAGAGTCTGTACTGGTCCAAGGGAAAAACACTCGGCAAAATCATGTGGTGTGACGACAATTCCATTCGTCCCTATTTTATTGCAGCGGGCCAGGGGCTGACCTATCGTAATCTCCGCCGTCAGCTCTCCGACAGTCTGGAGGATCAGCCTTTTCCGCCGCTTCCACCGGACCTGCAGGCCCGCACATTCTTTGCATTTGGCAGCGTAGAGGACCATTTCAAATACCGGGACCACGTAAAGGCCGCCTATCCCCAGGGAAATTTCCCGATATTCGATGGCATGAACCATATGCAGTATCAGATTCGCGCCCCCAAGGACTTTGCCGCCATGCTGATCTCGATTATAACAAAAAACAAGCTGCCGGAGCTTTCCTGTCTCAGGACTCCGGAGGAAGGAGCCGCCCATGAAATATCCCATTGAAAAAAACACCGTCCAGGAAACGCTGGTGATTCCCCTCTATGGGCGCAAAATGTGCTCCGAGCTATTCCCCAGCCTATACCGGGACGAAACTGCCATTCGGCTTCTACAGCAGGTTGACTACGATTTTTCTCTTCTTGAAAAGCAGACCCAGAGCACCATGCAGCAGTTTGGCTTTCTAGAGGTTGCCATGCGGCAAAACGATCTGGCCTGGGAGGTGCGGGACTATTTACAGACCCACCCAAACGCCGCGGTCGTCAATCTGGGCTGTGGTCTGGACAACACCGGAAGGGCCTGTGATAACGGAACCTGCAAGCTCTATAATCTGGATTTTCCCGGCGTGATTGAAGTCCGAAATGCGCTGCTGCCTGCGGGCGCACGGGAAGAAAACATCCCCTGTGATTTGAACGACACCAGCTGGTTCCAGCAGATTGACGCCTCAGGCGGCGCTGTATTCTTCGCCGCAGGTGTATTCTATTATTTTCTCCGGGATCAGGTACAGGCCTTGGTGCAAAGCATGAGCAAAGCATTTCCCGGCGGCAGACTGGTTTTTGACGCAGCCGGGAAATCCGCCGTGAAGCTGATGCTGAAAACCTGGATCAAAAGTGCAAAAATTCAGGATGTCGGCGCATATTTTTCCGTTTCCGATGCAGGGAAGGAGCTATCCCCCTGGGCCGAGCAGCTTCGGGTATCCAGTCGTGGCTATATGCTGGGCTATCAGAATTTAAAGGATCCATCGGTGAAGCCCTTCTACCGTTTTCTCGCCAAGGTCGGCGATCATACCATGAAGATGCAAATTGTGCGGCTGGAATTTTCCGAAAAGGGCTGATGATACAGAAGTACGACAGGATTCCTCCTGCCGTACTTTTTTGTCCCATTCGGGACTTGACAAATAGATTGTACCGCATTATAATTCATAACGCTGTTATGAAACAGCGTTATGAATGGAGGCGGAATATGGC
>CAVEIY010000072.1:0-4110 GCA_963615825.1 Flexilinea sp. | reverse complement strand
AATTGAGGGCGTATCCGAGCGCATTCTGGAATGTGCCAAGGCAGAATTTCTGGATAAGGGTTATACCGACGCCTCTCTGCGCGTCATTGCCGCAGCAGCGGAAACCAGCACCAACTCCATCTATGTCCGCTTTAAGGACAAAGAAGGGCTGTTCTCCGCCATTGTGGAGCCGGTGCTCAGTGTCATGCTGGAGCGTTTCCTCAAGATTCAAGAGGAATTCCACCACATGGATCAGGCTGCCCAGGCTGCGCATATGGCGGAATATGCCGATGGCGGTACCGCCGAGCTGGTGGATTATATGTATGACCATCTGGATGAATTTCGCCTGCTGCTGGACGCCTCCTATGGGACGCGGTTTCATAATTTTGTTGACGAGCTGGTGCGTATTGAGGTGGAATACACCTATAAATACATGGAAACCGTCGGTTATCCCACCCGTTTGGGCGATGCCTTAACCGAAAAGCTTTTGCACATCGTCACTACCTCCCGATTTGAGAGTATTTTTGAGGTCATTCGTCACGGCATGAGCCGGGAAGAAGCCGCAAAATACATCGAACTGCTCAGCCGCTACCATCGCACCGGCTTTTTTGCAATCTTCGGACCGGAAACATAATGACTGGTAGGCTGCCGGAAACGGCGGCTTTCCATATGGCATTTAGTTAGTCCATTCTAACATATTTTAAAGGAGGAATCCGATATGGAAAAACAAAGCCCTGTCCAGCGCATCTGGGAACTGGGCGAACGTGAGCACGGCAAGCTGATTGCGGCAGTCATTTTGGCTGTCATTGGCGTGGTGTGCGGAATGGTGCCGTATTTTGCCGCAGCAAAAATCATTGTGCTGCTTCTTGCTGGGGAGCGAGCCATTGCAGCTTATACCCCCTGGCTGCTGGCCGCACTCATCGGCTATCTGATCCGCACGGTGCTCTACAACAGCGCCCTGTCCATCTCCCACAAGGCAACCTTTCAAATTTTGAAAACCATCCGGCAAAAGCTGCTGGCCAAGCTTCCAAAGCTTCCCCTGGGCACGGTAATGGACACCTCCAGCGGCAAGCTCAAGCAGACCATCGTGGATCAGGTTGACAGCATGGAAACCACCCTGGCCCACCTGTTCCCGGAAATGACTGCAAATATTGTTGCACCGGTGCTGACGCTGATCTACCTGTTTGTGCTGGATTGGCGGTTGGCGCTGCTGAGCCTGGTGGTGTTTCCCATTGCGTTTGTATTCATGATGACCGTCATGGGCGGCTATGCAAAGGATTACGAGGGTGCAGTCAAGGCAACCGGCGAAATGAGCGGTGCAATCATTGAGTACATCGGGGGCATTGAGGTCATCAAGGCTTTCAACCAGGGCAAGAATTCCTATGCGCGCCTGATCGACAAGGTTCGCGCCAACGCCCAGTATTACTACGACTGGATGCGCCGCAGTCAGCTGGGCATGTCCATGGCCTATGCGTTTTTCCCGGCACAGATGCTCACGGTGCTGCCCCTTGGTTGGGTATTCTACCTTCATGGTACGCTGACCATCGAAACCTTCATTACGGTAATCATCCTGGCGCTGGGCATGTCTGCCCCCATTGTCGCCGCCTTCAATTTTGTGGATACTCTGGCCCAGGTGGGAACCACCGTGGGGCAGGTGGATGAAATCCTCAAGGCAGAAGAGCAGGTTCATGCAGCCGCACCTGTTTCCTTTGCCGACCACAACATTACCGTTCAGGATGTTTCCTTTGGCTATCATGCCGATACGGAAATTCTGCACCACATAAGCCTCTCCATTCCTCAAAACGGTATGACGGCGCTGGTGGGTCCCTCCGGCTCCGGAAAATCCACCATTGCAAAGCTGATTGCCGGCTTCTGGGATGTGAAAAACGGTAAAATCACCATGGGCGGACATGAGCTGAAGGACATTCCTCTGACGCAGCTCTATGACCAGGTGGCCTTTGTCTCTCAGGATAACTATCTGTTTGACGACACCGTTCGCGAAAACATCCGCATGGGGCGGAGAGACGCCACCGACGCCCAGGTGGAGGCCGCTGCCCATGCTGCCGGCTGTGACAGCTTCATCGGCGCGCTGGAGCACGGCTATGACACCATGGTTGGCGGCGGCGGCGCTCATCTTTCCGGCGGCGAACGGCAGCGGATTGCCATCGCCCGAGCCATGCTGAAGGATGCGCCCATTATCGTATTGGACGAAGCCACTGCCTATATCGACCCGGAAAACGAAGCGGTCATTCAGCGGGCCGTTGCACAGCTGGTCGCCAACAAAACCGTAATTGTCATTGCACATCGACTGTCCACCATTACTGACGCTGACAACATTGTAGTGGTAAAGGACGGCTGCATCGAGGCCCAGGGCAAACATGAAGCCCTGCTGGAAAGCTGCCCGCTGTACAGTGAAATGTGGAAGGCCCATATGGGTGCAAAGGATGGTGAGACGGCATGATTGAAACATTCAAAAAAATCTGGCAGTTTGCCGGAAACGAGCGAAAGAACATCAACAAGTCCGTCTGGGTTGGCATTCTCAATGCCATTTTACAGATGTTCCAGGTAGGCGCCATCTATCTGGTGGTATTGGCCCTGACCGGCGGCGCACATTCCGGAAAAACCGCCTGGCTGGCCCTGGTGCTGGAGCTAATCAGCATTTTCGGCAGTGCCGTAACTGCCAGCATCTCCAAGATGTATCAAACCCACGCGGGCTACTTCATGGCGGCAGATCGCCGGATTTCCATTGCAGACCGCATGAAGAGCGTTCCCATGGGCTTCTTCAACGCCAATAGTCTGGGCCAGATTTCCGGTGTTTGCACCACCGTGGTGGGTACCATTGAAACCATGGTTCCTATGGTTCTGGTCAACATCCTGGGCGGACTTATTACCACCGTGGTCTTTACCATTGTCATTCTGATTTTTGATTGGCGCATTGGACTCATTGCCCTGGCCGGTATTCTGGTGTATCTTGGTGTGGTGTCTGCCATGGAGAAGAAGTCCGCCGCCATTGCCGACAACACCCAGAAATCCCAGACCACGCTGATTGAAGCCGTGCTGGAAAACATCCAGGGCATGAGCGTCGTCAAATCCTTCAACCTCACCGGGAAGGGCGATAAGAAGCTCCAGGATGCGCTGGAGTACAACCGCCGGAGCAATCTGGAGGTGGAAACCGTCATGACGCCCTATACCGCCGCCCAGGAGGCCGTACTGCAAATTGCAAGCGTTGCCATGATGCTGGCTGCTGTGCTGTTTTGGATTGGCGGCACCATGACACTTGCCAACGCACTGATGGTTCTGGTGGTGTCCTTCCTGGTGTTCAGCCAGATTAAGCTCTTTGGCATGGGCGTTTCCATGCTGCGCCTGGCCGGTGCTGCCATTGACCGCACCGTAGAGACGGAGCAGATGCCCCAGATGGATGAAAACGGCAAGGCAATTGCCCCTTCCTCCCACGACATCGTATTTGACCATGTGAGCTTTTCCTATGAGGAGAAGCCCATCCTCCGGGATATCAGTGTAACCCTGCCCAATCAGACCACCACCGCCATTGTCGGCCCCTCCGGCTCCGGCAAAACCACCTTCTGCAACCTGATTGCACGGTTCTGGGACGTGGACAGCGGCAGCGTAAAAATCGGCGGAACCGACGTGCGGGACTACACCCTGGAATCTCTGATGGATCAAATCAGCATGGTATTCCAGAACGTTTATCTCTTTGCGGATACCATTGAGAACAACATCAAGTTTGGCTGCCCCAATGCCACCCACGAGCAGGTGGTAGAGGCTGCAAAGGAAGCCTGCTGCGATGATTTCATCGAAGCGCTCCCGGCCGGCTATCAAACCGTCATTGGAGAAGGCGGCGCTTCCCTGTCCGGCGGCGAAAAGCAGCGAATTTCCATTGCCCGAGCCATGCTAAAGGATGCACCCATTATCATCCTCGACGAGGCCACGGCAAATGTGGACCCGGAGAATGAGGACCGGCTGCAAAAGGCCATCGAGGCCCTGACCCGGAATAAAACCATCCTGATGATTGCCCATCGACTGAAAACCGTCCGCAGCGCCGATCAGATTCTGGTACTGGACGGCGGAACAATTGTCCAGCAGGGCAAGCACGAGGACCTGATTGCTCAGCCC
>CAVEIY010000071.1:0-9632 GCA_963615825.1 Flexilinea sp. | reverse complement strand
TGGCCTTCATCATCTACATGCTGGTTCGCCCCTACAAAGAGGCTGAGAAGCTCACTGTAAAGGCATAACACTTCTATCATTCCATAAGGAGGCGACATCTGAATGACCTGGCTCATCTCAAATCTATCCACCATCCTCATCACATTGGTGCTGATTGTGATTGTGGGACTGATCGTCCGCAGCATGGTTCGGGACAAGAAGAATGGAAAGTCCTCCTGCGGCGGGAATTGCGGAAGCTGCGGCGGATGCTCAGCTTGCCATCCCACGAAGAAGTAAAATCTCAAGGGAGATTCGGGAAATGCTCCCGAATCTCCCTTTGCTTTATGAAACAACTAGGAACGGAGGTCGAAGCAATGGAGAATCAGACCGTGAGCCTGACGGCTTCCAACATCCGCTATCTATTGGCGGTACAGCAGCTGGCCGAACAGGGCGCTAGAGTGCGGTGTGTTGATGTGGCAAAGCATTTGGATGTCGCACGTCCCAGCGCACTGCGTGCTCTGGAGTATCTCGGTACCCTGGGCATCTTTGAAAAAAGCCCCCAGGGCATCTGGAGCCTGACCCAGTCCGGCCTGGAGCTGGCACAGCGCTACCGTGGGTATTACGACACGGTGGAACGGATGCTGTGTCAACTGCTCCCCCCTGCCGCAGACCGCCCGGGATTGGCGCTGAATCTTCTGTCAGAGGTGCCCCTGTCGGAAATGGACGGGGTGTGTCAGAAAATCCGCAACGCATCCAATCAGGAGGCCGCAATATGAAACTACTTTTGGGCATTGGATTGACAGCACTGCTGCTTGCTGCGATCCTCCTTATTAAGCACTATCTCTATGCTGCCATTCATCGTCAAGAGCGGCAGAAAAGCGAGGAACTATCATGAGCACCTATGTACGACAGAATTCTGGTACTCTGGTAAAGCACACAGAACAGTATCTTCTCAATAACCTTGGCCGTCATGTAACGCTGGAAGAGCTGACAGAGCAGTTCGGCGTCTCCGGCACCACCCTGAAAAAGCATTTTCGGGAGGATCACGGCATGAGTTTGTACGCCTGGTTTAAATCTCAGCGCATGCAGGCCGCAGCCAATGCGCTCAAGAATTCCCATGACTCCATTTTGAAGATTGCCGGAGATTATGGCTATGAAAACGCCAGCAAATTTTCCGCTGCCTTCCGGGATGTCTTTGGGGTTTCCCCCAGAGAATACCGCAAGCCCCCGAAAACTGGCAAAAGTTAGGTATCACTATTGCACAAAAATTGACGGTTAGTCAAAACTTGTGTCGTTTTGGAGTTGAAAAGCCGAAAACGCACTGCTATAATGCGGGAACATAAGATATATTCCAGTTTTACAGGAGGTTTTTCATATGAAATGGGATAAACTTGGTCTGTTTGCAGGCGGCGTACTGTTTGGTACCGCCGGTGTTAAGATTCTGTCCAGCAAGGACGCAAAGAAAGCATATACCCATGCCACCGCAGCCGTACTCCGTGCCAAAGAGTGCGTCATGACCACTGCCACCACCATTAAGGAGAACTGCGACGATGTTCTGGCCGACGCCAAGGAAATCAACGAGCAGCGGGCAGAGGCAGAGGCCGAGGTGGTTGAGGATACTGCTGAGGTTGTGAGCGACGAGACGGAAGAGACTGCAGAAGCAGTTGCCGAATAAGATTCGTTTGGTGGATGGTGGTTCGTGGGCAAATGCGCACGGACCACTGTTTGCGTTCATCCCTCAGTCATTGATTCTTTGGAGGAAATACTCATGAAATGTTCTATCCTACACCAGTCCGCCGGACGGATGCGGGTTCATCTCCACGGAGGACGGATGACCCTTGACCGTGCAGACGTGCTGGAGTACTATTTATTAAATATCCCCGGCATCACCAGCGTCAAAGTGTATGACCGCACCAGTGATGCCATCATCCGCTATTCCTGCCCCCGCAGTCAGGTCATTCACGCCCTGAGCCGGTTCCACTACGAGGATCCCACGGCCATTGCCCTGGTCCCGGACCACACAGGCCGCGCACTGAACCGGGAATATGAGGACAAGCTGGTCATGCGGGTGGTACGCCGCTGCGCATCAAAGCTGTTCTTGCCGGTTCCCGTCCGTACGGTGATTACCGTCATCAAATCCGTTCCCTATATCTACAATGGCCTGCGCACTCTGGCAAAGGGTAAGCTGGAGGTTCCGGTGCTGGATGCCACCGCCATCACCGTATCCATGCTCCGCGGCGACTTTACAACCGCATCGTCGGTGATGTTCCTGCTGGGCATCGGCGAAATTCTGGAGGAGTGGACCCACAAAAAATCCGTCGACGATTTGGCCCGTACCATGAGCCTAAATGTAGACAAGGTTTGGACCATCCGCGGTGGTCAGGAAGTGCTGCTTCCCGTCCGGGACGTGGAAAAAGGCGACGAAATTGTGGTGCGCACCGGCGGCATGATTCCCCTGGACGGCACGGTAACTGGCGGCGAGGCAACCGTCAATCAGGCTTCCATCACCGGCGAATCCATGCCGGTACGTAAGGCCGAGGGCAGCTATGCCTATGCCGGCACCGTCGTAGAGGAAGGCGAGTGCATCATCCGGGTGGAAAAGACCTCCGGCAGCGGCCGCTATGACAAGATTGTCGAAATGATTGAGGCATCGGAAAAGCTCAAGTCTGCCACCGAGGATAAGGCATCCCATCTGGCGGATCGTCTGGTACCCTATTCCCTGGGCGGCACCATTCTCACCTATGTTTTGACTCGGAACGTCACCAAGGCGCTGTCCATTTTGATGGTAGACTTCTCCTGCGCCCTGAAGCTCAGTATGCCTCTGGCCGTCCTGTCCGCCATGCGGGAAAGCAGCACCCACCACATCTCCGTAAAGGGCGGAAAATTCCTGGAGGCTGTGAGTCAGGCGGATACCATTGTCTTTGACAAAACCGGTACCCTTACCTATGCCTGCCCCAAGGTCCGCGAGGTTGTTCCCTTTGGCGGCATGGAGGAAAATGAGATGCTCCGGCTTGCCGCTTGCCTGGAGGAGCACTATCCCCATTCCATGGCAAATGCCGTGGTGGAGGAAGCAAAACGCCGCGGTCTAAACCATGAGGAACGACACTCCAAGGTAGAATATGTGGTGGCGCACGGCATCTCCAGCCGCGTGGATGGGGAAAAGGTTGTCATCGGCAGCCATCACTTTGTATTTGAGGACGAGGGCTGCGTGGTGCTGCCCCAGGATCAGGCAAAATTCGACGCCCTTCCGCCCCAGTATTCTCACCTGTATCTGGCAGTCGGCGGCACACTCTCTGCGGTGATCTGCATTGAGGATCCACTCCGCCAGGAGGCCAAGGAGGTCATCACGCAGCTCAAGGAGCTGGGACTGAGCAAAATCGTTATGATGACCGGTGACAGCTATCGAACCGCACAGGCCGTAGCCAAAGAGGTAGGCGTGACGGAATTCCATGCCGAGGTACTGCCGGAGGACAAGGCGGCATTTGTCCGGAAGGAGCATGAGGCCGGTCGAAAGGTCATTATGATCGGCGACGGCGTCAACGACTCCCCTGCCCTGTCGGAAGCGGATGCCGGCGTGTCCATCTCCACCGGTGCTGCCATTGCCCGTGAGGTAGCGGATATCACCATCTCTGCCGAGGACCTTCGCTGCCTGGTCACCATGCGTCAAATCAGCGACGCACTGATGGCGCGGATTCACAGCAACTATCGGTTCATTATCTCCTTTAACATGATGCTGATTATCCTGGGTGTGGCAGGTATTTTGCCCCCCACCACCTCCGCCCTGCTGCACAATATGTCCACGCTGGGCATCAGCCTCAAGAGCATGACCAATCTGCTGGAGTAATTACATAGCAAAATCCCGGATGCAGTATGAAACTGCATCCGGGATTCTTTTCTTTTTTTCGTGATAGGGTTAGACAGTTCTGCGCTGTAAGTCATACAGCTTTTTATAAATACCATTCTGGGCCAGCAGCTCCTGATGGGTGCCCTGCTCCCGTAGCTGACCATGGTGCATAACCATAATCTGATCCGCATGCTGGATGGTGGAGAGCCGATGCGCCACAACGATGGTCGTCCGTCCCTGCATCATTTTCGCCATGGCCTCCTGAATCAACCCCTCTGTCTCCGTGTCGATGTTGGCGGTGGCTTCGTCCATCACCAGCACATCCGGATCGAAGGCAAGGGTCCGGGCAAAGCTCAATAGCTGCCGCTGACCTGCCGAAAGGGTAGAACCGCGTTCTGTCACTGCCGTTTCATAGCCCTGCTCCAGCCGGTCAATGAAGGTGTCCGCTCCGACAAACTGCGCTGCCTGATGCACCTTGCCATCGGAAATCTCCGGCTCCCGCAGTCGGATGTTGCTCTGAATATCACCGGTAAACAGGAATACATCCTGCTGCACCTGTCCAATGGCACGGCGAAGGTCCCGAAGGTCCAGTTCCCGAATATCTACGCCGTCCAGTGTAATTTTTCCCTTCTGGATGTCGTAATAGCGGCCAATCAGATTGAGAATGGAGCTTTTTCCTGCGCCGGTTGCGCCCACAAAAGCAGCCGTCTGTCCCGGCTCGATCACAAAGCTCACGTCCCGCAGCACCCATTCCTCTCCATCGTAGGAGAACCACACATGCTGGAATTCAATTCTGCCCTTTACCGCAGGCAGCGGCTTGGGATGCTCGGGCTGCCGAATCTGAGGCTCCTCGTCCATCAGCGTAAAGATTTTTTCTCCGGCTGCCATGGCTGCCTGCAGGGTGCCGAACTGGTCTGACAGGGACTGGATCGGCTCAAAGAAGGACTTTACGTAGCTGGTGAAGATATACAGCGTGCCAATGGACAGCGCTCCATTCATCACCTGCTTGCCGCCAAAGCCCAATACCGAGGCCAGCGCCAAAATGCTGATGAAATAAATCACCGGACGGAAGGTACCGTAAACCACAATCTCCCGGAAGTTGGACTGGAACAAATCTCCGGAGCGCTGCCGGAATTCCCGCTGCTTTTCCTGCTCCCGATGAAACACCTGAATCAGCTTCATTGCCGAAAGGTTCTCCGACAGATAGGTGTTCATTGCGGAAACCTTCGTCCGGGTAATCCGGTGAGTGGTTCGGTACAGCTTGGTAAACAGCCTTGTGAGATAGACAACCAGCGGCAGCAGAAGAAAGCTCACCAGTGCAAGCCGCCAGTTGAGATAGAGCATGACGCCCGCATAGCCCAGAATCAGCACGGCATTTTTCACCATGGTCACCAGGATGGTAGAAAACAGTTCATTGAGGGTTTCTACATCGTTGGTCACCCGGGTAACAATCCGTCCCACGGGCGTAATGTCGAAGAATCGCAAAGAAAGGCTGTGGATATGGTGGAACAGCTGCTGGCGAATCTCCAGAATGATGTCCTGCCCCAGCTTTTGGAGCATCCACAGCTCAATGGCATTGCAGCAGGTGCCCACCACCAGAATGCCCATATACAGGGCCGAATACCGCACAATCACCGAAAATGTACTGCCGGCGGTAATGGAGTCCATGGCGTTGCCCACCAGCACCGGGCGCACCAGATCGCTGACGGTTACCACCAGCGCCAGGAACAGGGCCAGCGCCACGGTTTTCTTCCGGGGGCGCAGATAGGCCATTAACCGACGAACAACGCCAGGTTTAGTTTTCTGCATGGAGCGCCTCCTTTTCTGCCTGGAGCTGAAGCTCCAACTGCTGCTGTTCATAAAGCCGGGCATAGCTGCCATCCAGCTTCAAAAGCTCCTCATGGGTACCGGATTCCGCACAGATGCCGTTTTCCAGGAACAGAATCTGGTCTGCATTCTGGACGGTGGAAATCCGGTGGGCAATGAGGATTGTGGTTTTTCCTTGCCTGCGGCGTTTCAGCGCCTCCAGAATCCGCGCCTCGGTGTCGGTATCCACGGCGGACAGGGCATCGTCCAGAATCAAAATATCCGCATCCTTCATCAGCGCGCGGGCAATGGCCGTCCGCTGCTTCTGGCCGCCGGATAGGGTAACGCCTCGCTCGCCTACCACCGTGGCATACTGATGGGGAAAGTCCATGATATTTTCGTGGACATCCGCATCCTTTGCCGCTTCCATCACCGGCTGGAGATCGTTCCAATACCGGTCCGTTTCGCTTTCCCGCTGGCTCATCTCCTGCTCCACCCATTCCTCGGCAGCCTCCGCACCATGGATGAATACCTTGAGCTTTTTCTCCTCCAGCGGCGGCATTTTGTCGACGGTGCGGGTACCAAAGGCGATATTTGCTTGAATGGTATCGGAAAACAGCAGATTTTCCTGAGGAACGCAGGCAATATGCTCCCGGAGCACCCCAATGGGAATGCTTCGGATATCCTTTCCTCCAATATAAATCTGCCCTGGCTCCACATTATACAGCCGGGTCAGCAGGCTCACCAGGGTGGATTTTCCGCAGCCGGTACGGCCCAAAATGCCAATGGTCGCACCTGCGGGAATCTCCGCAGAAAACCCGGAAAACACCTCGGGAAGCCCTTGGGCATAGCGGAAATGCAGATCTTTGCATCGAATATCCGACCCGATTTCGGTGATGGACCGGTCGGTGTGCCCATCGTCTTGAACCTCCGGCGTTTCGGCAAACAGGGACTTGACCCGCTTCCAGGAGGCATTGCCCTGAGACACCATGGTAATGGATTCCCCCGCTGCCAGCATGGGCCACACCAGAGTCATTACATAGGTATTAAACGCCACAAATTTTCCCAGGGTAATGGTGCCCTGAATCACCAGATAGCCGCCATAGAGCAGCGTCAGCCCTGAGGCAACCCCCACCAGCGCATCCAGCAGCGGCAGCACAAAGGACCGAAGCTTTACAACCTTCAGATTCGCCTTCTGATTCTCCCGCGCCACCTGGTCAAAGGCACGGTAATCCTGTGCGTCCTGCACAAAGGCCTTGAGCACCCGAATGCCGGAAACGCTCTCCTGGACAAAGTCCGTGAGCTTGCCGAAGGCAGCCTGCTTTTTTTCATACCGGCGGCTGATGGCCGTACCGTACTGGCTGCCGCCAAACAGAATCACCAGCAGCGGAATCATGGCCAGCAGGGTCAGCTTGAGGTCCACATAGACGATCATTTTGACCACCACCATCAGGGTCATAACTACCGCGTCAAAGGTCGTCAGAATGCCCGGTCCCACAGCCATGCGTATCGCGTCCATATCATTGCTGAAATACGCCATCAAATCGCCGGTTTTGTGGTGCTGGAAGAACCGGTTCGACAGTCCGGAAAGCTTCTGATACAAATCCTCCCGGAGATCACGCTCCACCCGCCGGGATGCGCCAAACATCAGCACACGCCAGCCAAACCGCATGAGCGTCGCCATGGCCGCAATCAAGATAATCCCCAGTACGTCCAGCAGCAGCATTTTCATTGGAAATGCTCCGGCAGTCAGACCGTCGGTAATGGCGCCGGTCAGCTGTGGAATATACAGCTCCAAAAAGTCTACCGTCAGCAGACAGATCAGTCCGCCTAAATACTGTCCCCAGTATTTTTTCAGGTAAGACCAAAGGGTTGGCACCCTTGTCATAGGAAAACAGCTCCTTTCTCATTTCATGTTCCTCTACAGAAAAAATCCAGGGATATTCGCAGAAAACGGAATATCCCTGAAATACGATATAGATATAGTATAGCATAGCTGTCAAGTATTGCTTTAGAGCGCCCCCGTTTCCCGGAGACGCTCTGTTAGGCCGCTTCAGGCTTCCATTACAGCCTGCTTCATCTCTTTTACATACTCAGCAACCACCGGAACGCTGTCTCTTCCATACTGAGCAATGAGCTTTACAATTGCGCTGCCCACAATTACGCCGTCCGCCATTTTCGCCATTTCCTTCGCCTGCTGTGGGGTAGAAATGCCAAAGCCAATGGCACAGGGGATGTCTCCTGCCGACTTTGCCAGTGCAATCATCTCGGAGATGTTGGAGCTAAAGCTGCTGCGAACACCGGTAACCCCCAGTGAGGACACGCAGTACAGAAACCCTTCGGCATGCTCTGCGATGGCCTTCGCCCGGTTCTGGGACGTTGGCGCAACCATAGAAATCTGCGTCACGCCGTACTTTTTCAGTACGTCCTGAAACTCCTGGTGCTCCTCATAGGGCACGTCCGGAAGAATCACGCCGTCTACCCCAGCCTCCCGGCAGCGCGCCATATACTTCTCTGCCCCGTAGCCATAGACCGAGTTGGCATAGCCCATAAACAGGAATGGAATCGTAATGTCCTTCCGCAGGCGAATCACCATATCAAACAGCTGATCTACCGTGGCACCGCCCTGCAGTGCCCGCTGACTGGCCTCCTGAATCACCGTTCCCTCGGCAATGGGATCGGAAAACGGCACGCCGATTTCTATGAGATCTGCACCGGCGTCCGCCATGGCGCGAATCAATTTTTCTGTGGTTTCAATGTCCGGATCGCCGCCGGTGAGGAACGGAATAAAGGCTTTTCCATGCTGAAATGCCGCTGTAATCTTATTCATAGATTTCAACCCCCTTGTATCTTGCAATGGCAGCCACGTCCTTATCTCCTCTGCCGGAGATGGTCACCACCAAAATCTGATCCTTACCCATTTCCTTTGCCAGCTTTTTCGCATAGGCCACCGCATGGGCGCTTTCAATGGCAGGAATAATGCCCTCGGTTTTTGCCAGATATTCAAAGGCTTCCACCGCCTCGTCATCCGTTACCGGCACATATTCCGCCCGTCCGGTGGCATGGAGATCGGCATGCTCCGGACCAATGCCCGGGTAATCCAGCCCCGCCGAGATAGAATAGACCGGCGCAATCTGGCCATATTGGTCCTGGCAGAACAGGGACTTCATGCCGTGGAAAATGCCAACCCGTCCCGTTGCCACCGTCGCAGCCGTTTCAAAGGTATCAATGCCTCGCCCTGCCGCTTCACAGCCAATCAGGCGCACCGACGGCTCCCGAATGAAATCATAGAAGGTTCCAATGGCGTTGCTGCCGCCTCCCACACAGGCCACCACTGCATCCGGCAGCCGTCCTTCCTTCTCCATGCACTGCTCCCGGATTTCCTCTCCAATGATCTTTTGAAAATCCCGGACAATCACAGGGAACGGATGCGGTCCCATGCAGGAACCAATTACATAATGGGTGTCGGAAATTCTCGTCACCCACTCCCGCATGGTTTCGTTCACCGCATCCTTGAGGGTTCTGGTGCCGCTCATCACCGGGTGAACCTTTGCACCCAGCAGTTCCATACGGAATACGTTCAGCGCCTGCCGCTTGGTGTCCTCCTCGCCCATAAATACTTCGCACTCCAGTCCCAGCAGCGCCGCAGCCGTAGCCGTTGCAACCCCATGCTGGCCTGCACCCGTCTCGGCAATCACCCGGGTTTTGCCCATTTTCTTGGCAAGAAGCACCTGTCCCAGGGCATTGTTGATTTTATGCGCTCCGGTGTGGTTCAGATCCTCCCGCTTGAGATAGATTTTTGCACCGCCCAAATCCTTGGTCATTTTCTCGGCATAATAGAGTCCTGAGGGTCTGCCTGCATACTCCCGCAGCAGCGTTGTAAGCTCCTGATTAAACGCCGGATCGTTTTTGAAGTGGTGATATGCCTGCTCCAGCTCTTCCAATGCTGCCATCATGGTTTCCGGGGCATACTGCCCGCCAAACTGTCCAAATCGTCCTTTGC
>CAVEIY010000070.1:0-9637 GCA_963615825.1 Flexilinea sp. | reverse complement strand
CAACCCCGCCCACCGATGCCAGCTTTGTGGGCGACGGCTATGACTTTGAGCTGTATTATTTTAAGCCCATGTTCTCCGGCGACCATTTTCACACCAAAAAGGTCGGTCAGACCTACACCGATCTCACCGAGGACGACTCTACCACCCGCTTTTTCGTCACCTGTATCACCACGGACATGTTCAACCAGAGGGATGAGCTGGTATGCCGCGCCGTAATGCACTGGCCCTGCTTCCTGAGCAAATTTGCCGACGGCCGCAAAATGACCCGTGATGAACTGATGGAATACCGCAGAGCAGAGATGATGAAAAACGGCGGCCCCCAGCGCTATCTCCGACCTGCCCACAAATATACCGATCAGGATTGGGAGGTACTCAAGGAAATCTGGCGCAACGAGGTCATTCGCGGTAAGAATACACTGTACTGGGAGGACGTGCAGATCGGTGATCGTCCACCTATGACCGCCGAATCCCCAGTGACGGATTACGACGCCCGCCGCTATACCGGAACGCATCACACCGTTGGTGCCATTGCCGGTGACACGGTTCGGGACTATGTCATGGGAAAACGAGTGGAGCGTCGGTTTAAAAAGCGGGAGGACGGTGTTATCTATCTGCCCGAATCCGAGAGAACCCATTTTCTCAACTTTGTGGGACGGAACTTCTGCCGCCGTCTGGTGACCAACTGGATGGGTGACGACGGCATGATCCGCAAAATGGGCTGGCGGATGGTCAATGACTATCCCCCGGAAAAGCAGTTCAACCACTTCCCCGCTGGTCACTTCCGGGAAAGCTGGCTGCTCAAGGTGCCGGAGCTGAAGGAATCCGGACGCTTTATGAACACGCACGGCATGGGACCGGACTGCGCACTGGTTCACGGCTATGTAACAGACAAGTGGATTGAGGAGGAAACCGGCGACCACCTTGTCATGCTCACCGTCTGGTGTGAGGACATGGACGGGAACATCTTCCAGGAATGCGAGTTCTCCGTGGTGCTGCCAACTAAGGGATAACGAAAAACGGGCACGCTGTGCCAGGGACGGGTTCTGCGTTGTAGGATATACCACTATATTTGGCACAGTCTATTTTCAGCCGCATCCAATTTCAGCGTTTATTTCATAATATTACAAATCATATCTTTTTCATTTAGGGCAACAATATGGATGGTCACAAAGACCGGCGCAATACCGAATGATTTCATCCACGCTATGCAGCAATGCGAGCGCCGCAAATCCTTCGGTATTGCCGAGTAAAAATGAAGGAGATGTATGTCATGAAATCCAACAACAACGCAGTTGTACCCGAGGCTCGTGAGGCTCTGGACAAGTTCAAGATGGAGGCCGCTGCTGAGGTGGGCGTCAACCTGAAGGAAGGCTATAACGGCAACCTGACCTCCCGTGAGGCTGGCAGCGTCGGCGGCCAGATGGTCAAGAAAATGATCGAGGCTTACGAGCGCGACATGAAGTAAGACCCAAACGGGACCCGGACAACTCGTCCGGGTCCCATTTTTCAATCTTATTTCCGCAGGATTCCATACGCCCGCAGCAGTTCTACACGCTTTGCACCGATTTTCACCGCATCAGCCGCCCGGTTGCTCCCGTCGTTTTGCTTCCGCGTTTCACTTCCATATTGCCCGATTCGCTGGAGCCAGGCAATGGGCAGCAGATAGGGCTTATTCTTCAAATAGGGATACCGCCCCTCCAGCTGCTTTGCCGCTGGAAACAGCGTTTTTCGTAGTCCTGCCGCCCGTTTCCCGTGCTTTTCCGCCGCGACCGCATCCAGTGTCATGGTGCTGCTGTGCTTTCGGCTCATGGTAGCGTCGCCATAAATCCCGGAATCCAGCAAATCCTCCAGCAGCGGCTGCTCATCCACCGAAATGCTTCGCCACGTCTCCGTGATCTCGGCTTGCTCCGGTAAAAGGGTCAGATACTTCTCCCCAATGCGAAACAGCGCCGCAGCGAAAATCTCTCCGTGCATTTCTTTGCAGCAGTCCAAAAGCCGCTGCCAGTCCATTCCCTTTCCATAGGCGTTGGCAAAGAGCGCAATATCACTCGCCTGCCGAATGCCGAAGCCGCTATGGAGGAAATGCTTCAGTGCATGGCAGATCAGGTAAAGCATATGCTCCGTGTCATCCAGGGTAACAAGCTGCTTGCCATCCACCGTCAGCGTTTTCGTTTTCCGAACATTCTCTGGGAAGAATCGGTTCAGGTCCCCATACGCCTCAGATTCCGGTGGAAACAGCCGCTTATGCAATTCGATATACAGCGGACTGTCCGGCTTCCGATACGGCACCTCATAGGCCGCCGCCAGGTCGATGCCCGGGTCAACCAGCTCCATGCCATAGTCCAGCATTGCCTGATGGCAACGGGCAAACTGCGCCTCGGAAATCAGCAAATCCTCGTCGCCGGAAGGTCTGTGATCTGGCTTTGGATACAGGCTCCGGCACACAATTCCCTTTACCACCAGCGGCGTAACGCCGGACTTTCCCAGATATTCATACAGCTCCAAAAATTCGCTGGTTTTCCTGGCCTGCTGCATCACCGACAGCATTGTCTGCTGCTTATAGACCGCAAATAGCCGGGAATCTGCCTGCTTCTCTGCCGGGCAGGCATACACCGCTTCATAGACCATCGGCAGCACCTTATGGGCCGCGGCCAACCGGAACAGCTCCGCCCATTCCTTTGTTTCCATCGGCTTGTGCCATTCCACGGTGGTCTGATTCAGCCCCGCCCGGAGCGCCAGCAACATTAAATTCTGAATTTTATCCATAGCTCCCCCTTTGGCGTGTTATCCCCGCTCCGGCTGCAAATCCACCGTCACGATCTCCGGAATGTTATGAAATCTTGGGACCCACTCGGTATTTCCCAGCCCCGCAGACAGCACAACCGTCGTTCTGCTGTCCTCCGAGGTATACAAGCCGCGCAGTCGTCCCGGAAACCATCCCATATCCGGGGCATATAGGCCGCCGATCCCCGGCAAAATGATCTGTCCGCCGTGTAAATGCCCCGTCAAAACACAGTCCACATCCCAGGCGCCCAGATTGGTTCCCCCAATCCAGCAGACCGGCATGTGGGAAAGGAGCAGCTTATACGCCTTCGTATCTTGGAACTCCGACAGGAAGGCACACTCCTCCGGGTTCGCTTCGCCACTTTTTAGATACTCCTCCGGCAGACAGTAGCCATAAATCCCGCCAATCCGTAAGGACTGGCCGTTTACTGTGATATCCTCATAGGACTTCTCCAGCACTGTGGCCCCGGCTTTCTCATACGCTGCGGTTAAATCCACGTTGTAATTCTTCTGATATTCCATCTCATGATTGCCCAGGGACACATAAACCGGCGCAATGTCGCAGAGATTCGATATCAGTCGGGTGGCAATCTCCGTGTTCTGCACCCCGGAATTCACAAGATCACCGGTAATCAAAATCAGGTCTGGCGACTGATCCGCCACCAGCTGAATCAGCCGCTGATTGTCCCGTCCAAAGGTGCTGTTATGGAGATCCGTCAGTTGGACCAGACGAATGGATTCTTCCAGCCGATCCGTTTGTATGGTATAGGTAGCATTGGTCAGGCAGTATTTAGACCGATAGAGCAGAATGCCAAGGATCACCGCCAAGCCCAGCAGCACCCCAAGGACAATTCGCCGCCCCATGGACCGCTTTGGCTTCTGTGCTTGCTTCATTCCTGCTCCCCACCTTTCTCTCCATAATGGAACACAATCATATCATTTTCTTCTCCAAAACGCAAGCACTTCATTTCCATTTATATCCATTTACATAAAAATGCAGCAAAGTAGCGATCTTCTACTCTGCTGCATTTTTGTTATGCAATGCTATACCGCACCAGCGGTAAGTGCGCCTGTCTCCGACGGCTCATCCACGCGCTCCTGCACGCTCTGATCCGTTTGCACTTCTGCATTGGGGTGATAGGTGGGCACAATCTGCTGCAAAACACTGCGAATTTCCGCGCTGTTGTTATGGCAGGCCACATCCAGAGACTTCAGCCGCTCCATCAGCAAATTTCGATCAAAGTCGTTGAAATGGCCAATGAAAATCAGCTCATTTGGGGTTTTCTCCAGTCCTTCATCGTTCATCAGCAGTTCTTCATACAGCTTCTCGCCGGGGCGCAGGCCCGTATAGACAACCGGAATGTCCACATCCGGCTCAAAGCCGGACAGCCGAATCATATTTCGCGCCAGATCATCAATCCGCACCGGTTCCCCCATATCCAGCACAAAGACCTCGCCGCCTCTTGCATAGCAACACGCCTGCAGCACCAGGGATACCGCCTCGGAGATGGTCATAAAGTACCGGATAATATCCGGGTGCGTCACCGTCACCGGACCGCCATGGGCAATCTGCGACTTGAACAGCGGGATCACACTGCCATTAGATCCCAGCACATTGCCAAACCGCACTGCCGCAAACTTGGTTTTGGAGCGCTGCCCCATCACCTGGACGATCATTTCGCAAACGCGCTTGGATGCGCCCATAACGTTGGTGGGGTTCACCGCCTTGTCCGTGGAAATCAGAATAAACGTCTCCGCGCCATAATGATCCGCCGCCCGCGCCGTATTCAGTGTGCCGAATACATTGTTCTTCACAGCCTCATTGGGGCTATCCTCCATCAGCGGAACATGCTTATGGGCAGCCGCATGACAAACCAGCTGCGGGTGATAGGTGGCAAATACCGACTCAATCCGCGCCTGGTCCCGCACCGAGCCAATCAGTGTCACCAGATCCAGCTCCGGATGGGTGAAATGCAGCTCCTGCTGAATGGAATAGGCGTTATTCTCGTAAATATCGAAAATAATCAGCCGCTTCGGGTGATGCTCTGCAATCTGGCGGCAAAGCTCACTGCCAATGGAACCGCCACCACCTGTCACCAGCACCACCTTGCCGCCGATATGAGCACCAATTTCCGAAAGGTCCGGCTGGATCTTATCCCGCCCCAGCAAATCCTCTACCTGCACGTCCCGAATCTGCTTGACCCGAATCTGTCCACTGGCCAGCTGATAGATACCGGGCAGAATCTGCATTTTGCAGCCGGTTTTCTGGCAAATCTCAATAATCCGCCGAGTATCGCTGCGGGACGCCGTGGGAATCGCAAAAATGATATCCGTCACGTGGTAGTCCGCAGCCGCATCAAGAATGCAGCTCCGATCCCCCACCACCGGAACGCCGCCCAGCAGTGTATTCTTCTTTTCCGGATCATCATCAATGATGCACACCACATCGTTCTGGCTGCTCTGGCTGCGCTTTAGTTCCCGCAGTACCATCGCGCCTGCTGCACCGGCACCAATGAGCATGGTTCTCCGCAGCGGCGCATCATGCTTCCGAAATAGCCGCCGTGCAATTCGATAAAAATAGCGAATCAGCGTCAGGGCCAGGAACAAAAACAGCAAATTAAGAATCGGCATACTTCTGGGCAGATATGCACCCATCAGATGGCTGATGCCGAACTCCGCGACTGCCGCAGTCACTGCAGAGAAAATAATATATCTCAGCTCGTCGATGCTGGCATATCTCCACAGACTTTGATACAGATGAAACAGCGCAAAGAGTAAAATGGAGACAGCAGAATAGACCGGTGCCGTTTTCAGATAGTTCAGCACAAATTCCGACTCTTCCAAAGCGCTGATGCTGAACTCAAACCGCACCAGCAGCGCCGCCAGCGCGGAAAAATTGATTGCAAACAGGTCCAAGATCACCAGCGTCAGCACACGCTTGCTGCGCACATAGTCCCATTTAACCGGTTTGGATTCCATTGGCTCCACCCCCTTACAGGTTTTCCTCCGCTTTGTTTCCCTTCCCGTAGCTGCCGTAGCCGTAGCCATAACCGTAGCCATAGCCATAATAACCGCCGGAGCTGTTGCCGGTGGCATAGTTCATCACACAGCCGATGATGGGCAGCTTACTGTCGGAAAGAATCTGCGCACACTCCAGAATTTTATGTCTGGGCGCATAGTTCTGCCGGATGGCAAGCAACGCGCCGTCCGCCAGTTCTGCCACCTCCGCCGCGTCAGCCAACAAGGCCGCAGGCGGCGTATCCAAAATCACGTAGTCAAAGGTTCCGCGGCAAGCCTCCAGAAACCGACGGCACTCCGGCTTGGAGAACAGCTCCGACGCATCGCTGACCGGCTTTCCGGCAAAAATCAGGAACAGATTTTGATTGTCGCTGCGGTGAATGATGTTTTGATAGGAGGTTTCTCCCTTCAGATATTCCACCAGTCCCGACTCATTCTCCTGGTTCAGCGCCCGCGCCACGGAAGGACTCCGAAGATCGCAGTCAATGAGCAGCACTCTGGAGCCGGACTCCGCCAGCGCATCCGCCAGATTGATGGCGATGGTGGTTTTGCCCTCGCCAGGTGTTGCACTGGATACCAGCAGCACCTTGATATTCTGTTCCCGCATTTCCTTCTCTGCCCGAATTCGCATCAGCCGCACCGATTCAGAGAACCCGGAATGCGCTGCGGAATCATCCATCCGAGGACTCAGCGCCCGTTCCTTTCTTTTTCTCCCCCGGACCACCGGCAGCGCACTGATGACCCGCAGGTTCAGGATTTGTCTTAGCTCCTGCTCATTGTGTACCGTTGTCCGCATAGACGCCAGGCAGAACACCGCCACCAGCCAGATCACCAGCCAAATGATAGCGCCCTGTTTCACTGCGCCGGTATAATCCCTGGTATTATAGGGCGACTGGGGCAATCCGCTTTCGTCCAGCAGCGTCATAACCGTAGGTCCTACCACAAATTCCGCCACATCCGGATAATTCTCAATCACCGCATTCAGCACATCATAGGCCAGCTGCGGATTCCCGGAGGAAACCGACAGGGTAAAGATATTGGTATTGCTCAGCACCGATGCAGAAACAGCCGGCATGGAACTGATTCCAAGCTCCCGCATCACCCGTTCATTGAGGGCGCCGCTGGTTAAGATATAAGGAAAGGTCTTTGCCATCTGCTCCGCCGTCGCCGTGTTATAGCTGCGAATTTCCGACTGAAGCGGATTGGTTACATTCACCGTAAAGGTCGCGCTGGCACGATACATGGGCTGATAGGACCGATATTCCCGCCAGCACAGGAGTCCGACACACAGCACCAGCAGCGCAAGGAACGGCAGAAACGTCCGCCGCATGGCCCCAAGCCCGTCCGACAGGAGTTGACGCAGGTCGATGCCCGCAATTTTCACTTCATTGGTTGTGTTATTGTCCATTGCACACGCTCCGCATTACCGGCTTCCCTTCTGTGCGGCGCCGTATGCACCGTACTTTCCGTACTTACCGTATTTTCCATAGTGTCCGTAATGTCCATAGGTTCCATAGCCGTAGCCATAACTGCCCTGATCGGTGATCGGCGAGGAGCGGCAATCGTTGAGCACGCAGCCCAGCATCTTTGCCCGTGTAGCCTGTAATGCCTCCAAGGCCCCACGCAATGCGCCTGCCGTGGCCTGATTCTGCCGGATGACCAGCAGCATGCCGTCTGCCAAATCACCCAATACCTCTGCATCGGATCCCGCAGACATGGGCGGCGTATCCAGAATAATATAGTCATATTCCGCCCGCGCCGCCTGAATCAGCTCCGCCATCGCCGCAGAGCTCACCAGTTTTGTCGAATTTCGCACCGTTCGGGACTCCAGCAGCAGCTGCAGGCTCTTGTTCTCCGGATATTCCGTCACCGCCTCTGCCAGTGCCGTCGTCCCCTTCAATACGTCAATGGTTCCAAGGCTGCCGGAGACGCCAAGGATCTTGCCGCAGGCAGGCTTTCGCATGTCGCAGTCCATCAGCAGGACCCGCTTATGCTTCTGCGCCATGGACAGTGCCAGGTTCACCGCCACCGTGGACTTCCCCTCGTTCTCCAATACGCTGGTTACCATCACAACCTTGCCGTTCTCCGGCATATGCTGCTCCAGCTTTCGCCGCAGCGTCCGAATCTTTTCTGTGAAAGAAAAGGAGGTCAAGGGATTGGTAATCAAAATACTGGTTTTTCTTCGGCGGAGCGCCGCCCAAAGGGTCCGGTATTTCCGCTCATGGTCAATTTCCGCCAGAACACGGCAATCGAGCTTATTAGTCGCTTCCTCGCTGCTGCGGACTGCATCCCGCATAAACGACAGAATGGCAAGCAGCACGCACATCGCCGCCGCTGCAATCGCCGCCGCCTTTTTCCCGTTGCTGCCGGCAGTCAGCGGATTGGATGGCGCTGTGGGAACTGTGGGCTGCTGCAAAACCTCCAGCACCGTGTTGCCCATCACCTGACGGGACACCTCAGAATGGTGCTCAATGATGGCCTTGGTGGCTAAGAATGCCGTTCTGGGATTGCTGTCCGTTACCTTCATGGTCAGAAGGTTGGTTTCCTCCACCGCAGACGCTTCAATGGTCCCCTGGAAGGAATTCGTCCCCAGTTCTTCCATGACAGTTTTCCGCAGAATGGAGCTATTGATAATCTCCGAGAACGTGGTCGCCAACGTCGTGGTTGCCGAAAGGTTCTGGTACACCGAGGAGGAGCTTTCCTGCATGGTCACCACAAAGGTCGTGGTCGTGGTGTACTGCGGCACATAACGAACCTCCGTCAGTACATAGGCCCCCATTCCCGCAATCAATGCCGCAGCCACAATCAGATACCAACGGCGCAGTACATCCCGCAGAATCAGAATGGGGTCAAAGGACAACAGCGAAGTTTGCGCTTCCTGTTGGATCATTTTATTCTCCGCCATGCATCAATCCTCCACAACCACAATCAGACGAGACTGACCGGTATAGTTTCCATAGGTAATCGTATAATCCACCCAATAGGTGCCTGGGGTATCCGTGTCTACGTTGGAATCCACATCAATAAACACATCGGCATTGTAGCGCCCCAGTGCAACCGTTTCGCTGCCCGCCTTCATGGTATCCAGGTACTCCTTGGGCTGGAATTTATCTCCCTTGGTCACATAGACCAGATATTCTGTAAGCTCTACTTCTGCCGCAGCGCCTTCCGCTGCAACCACCCGAATCGGCGCTTCAAAATAGGAGGTATCTCCCAGAGAATTGGTCACACGGAATTCCACAGTATACTCCCCAGGCTCACTGATCTGCTGATTGCCGCTGGTCAGGGTCGCCTTAATCCGGTCCGTGAGGTCGCCGTCTACCACGTCCTCTGCCTCCAGCACCGAGAAAATATCGGGTGAGGTCCCGGATCGGAACAGCAGAGCGCCTGTTAGCTGAAATTTCGGGCTGACATAGTCGGAATAATGCACCGTGCGCTGGGCCTTCGCCACATTGCCTGCGTTGTCAAAGGCCGCATAGGTCACAGTGAATTCCTGCTCCGCCACAACGCCCCGGACAGATTCCACCACAAGAGAATCCGTTACATCGCCGTCCTGCGGATCCGTTGCCGTAACCCCCTGAAGCAGCGCGCTTTCCGGATCGGAAACCGACAGCGTCAGTTCATCACTGTCCATGGTAATCTGGGGCGGATCCCGGTCATAGGCCTGGGTCCATAGAATCTGATAGGCAGCAAATCCTCCGCAGCAGATCAGCACCAGCAGCAAAAGCAGCCATTTACCCTTTTTTCGCACGTTACATTCTCCTATTCAAACCAAATTGGTTCGCTTTTGTCGATTTTCTGATTTTCCAGCACCCGCCGTGGATTTTCCTCCAGC
>CAVEIY010000069.1:0-9668 GCA_963615825.1 Flexilinea sp. | reverse complement strand
ATTTTCCTGCCACATTTCCATTCCCCTCTCCTCTTTCTTTATTATACAGAAAGCTCCCGCACTTGGCGAGAGCTTTTTTGACATGCTGAGATGGTCTCTGCCAATGCAGAGACCATCTCCAACAAAATATTTTTTGTTTTTTTCACTGTCTACTTGACAGGGGGCACTTCACTATGATTCCACGGGGATGATTATACAGAACAAAACTGGTATCGGTGTTGCTATAATTCGCAACTTGCACTTGGCGAAACGACCCTGCTCAGCGCAGCAGATAAATTGCCGGAATAGACATCAGCGGAATGGTGATACAGGAAAGAATGGTAGTCAGTACGAACAGTTCGGTGGCATAGCCAGAGTCCTTCTCATATCGGGCGGCGAACATGATTGCGGTAGCGCCCACTGGGCAGGCTGCTCCGACGAATACCGTATAGGCAATAGTGAAATCCAGATGCATGGGCAGCAGTACCAGCAGGCAGAGAGCGGGAATCAAAAGCAGCTTTATGAAACAAATCCGATAGAGACGGAAATTTTTTAGGCTTTTGAGCACGTTACTCTGGGCAAGATTAACTCCGGCAATTACCATTGCCAGCGGCGTGTTCATGCTTGCAATCTGTTGGAGCGGGGAGAGCAGCGGCTCTGGAAGCCGGATTTGCGCCACAAAGCACACAATTCCCAACACAACGGCGACAATAGCGGGAGTCAGCAGCTTTTTCCACAGCTGCCGCAATTGACATTTGTCTCCCATGACTGCGGTGCCGTGGGTCCAGAGCAGAAGATTGAACGCGGCGTTGTAGGCGGTCATGTAAAAGACACCCTCGGCACCCAATACGCTACTGATCAGGGGAATGCCAATAAAGCCACAGTTGGAGTAAACCAATGACATTTGCTCTACGCTCTGTTGGGGATTATTTCGGCGAATCAGCAGCTTTGAGAGCAGAATGCACAGTCCAAAGGTCAAAAGAGAGGCCACAAGTGCCAGAAAAAGCCCCCAAAGACGCTCCAAATCGAAGTCGATTTGATAGGATACGAAAATCAGCAGCGGACATACCAGCAGCAAAAGAAAGTTGGAGAGCTGCTGATTGGTTTCTGCGCGAAGAAGTCCGGTCTTGCAGGCAATCACACCGCCCAGCAGGATTACGAACATTTCAAATATTTTTTCTGCAACGATTCCTGCCATGGAATGTGCCTCCCGTCGGGTCATTGATGCTGTACGGGGAAAGTGGTCAAAAACATGGGGATTTGACCACTTTCCCTGCTTTGGTATCAGGACTGCGCCTGAATATACTCCTGCGCAACGAGCAAGGAGTTGTGAACCATATCCTCCAGCGCCTGATCGGTAAAATAGGCCATATGCGGCAGCAGCAGAACATTTGGCATGGAACCCAGAATCGCCATTTGACGGTGCTTGAGCATGACGTTTTTGTGGTCGCTGTAATAGATGTTCCGATCTCCGTCCAGCACGTCCAGTCCCGCACCGGAAAGCTGCCCCTGCTCTAGTGCGTCAATCAGCGCGTCGGAGTCCACCAGTGCGCCACGGGCGGTGTTGATGAGTACCGCACCCAGCTTCATCTGATGGAGCTTTTCTGCGTCCATGAAGTGGTAGGTCTGGTCGTTGGAGGTAAGATGCAGAGAGACGATATCGGATTCGGACAGCAGTTGAGGAAGCGGACAGTATTTCGCCTGGATACTGTCCTTTGGCGTGCGGTTCCAGTAGAGGACTTTGCAGCCAAAGCCAGAAAGGTGCGCGGCAAGGGTGGTTCCGATGTGCCCGGCACCGATGATGCCGACGGTCATATTGGGAAGTTCTCTGCCGCGAAGACCGGGAAGGGAAAAGTCCTGCCCCACACTGCGGAGCAAAATGGGCTTGATATTCCGGAGCACCATCATCATCATCATGATGGCATAATCCGCTACACTGGCAGGAGAGTAGCGGACATTGCGGGTGCCAATGCCCAGCGTGGCGGCATAGTCCGCGTTCATATGCTCCATGCCAACGCAGCGGGTCACCCCCAGGCGAACGCCGTTTTTATGGTAAATATCCCAAAGCTCCGGGGTGATGACGGTTTCGGATAAGACGTTTACGCAGTCCGCTCCAATGGTTAAATCCGAATTCTCAAGGCTTGGACGCTCATGGGTCATGACCAGATCAATATCATATTGCCGGTAATAGCGCTCAAAAATCGGGCGCTCGGCTTCATCCACGGTGTATGCAATCATTTTCATAGGGGTTCCTCCAAACGGGACAGTGTTATCAGATCGCGTGTTCGTCAAACCGGCGGCGGATCAGGTCGGCAAGGGCTTGGGCGGTGCCTTCAATGCCCAGCGCGGTGCTGTTGAGCAGCAGATCCATATGCTCTGGATCCATCGGCTCATAGCCTGCATAGCGCAAGTGATAGGCACGGCGAGCCTTATCTACGTCGGCGCACATTTTACGGGCCTGGAGCGGCGTCATATTAAAGTATTGAACACAGTTCAAGGTACGTTCTTCTATGGGAGCGTAGATAAACACCCGCAGCAGGTTTTTTCGATCTCGCATGAGGTAGTCGCCGCAGCGACCTACCAGAATGCATGAAGAGCGATCCGCAAAATCCTCCAGAACGCATTCCTGTACGGAGAAAATCCGATCTTGAAGCTCTGTGGTGCCGCTGCCTAGGGGGAAAAGCATTTTCCCGTAAGTGCCAAACTTGTGGTTGGCCTCCTCCTCTTTCCGACTGATGAGCTTCAGCGGCATATCCATGCGCTTGGCTACCTCTTCCACAATATCGCGATCATAGTATTCGATGCCCAGCAGCTCGGCGGCACGCTTAGCAATGGGACGACCCATACTGCCAAACTGCCGTCCGACGGTTACTACATATTTCTTTGCCATGGTCGTTCCTCCTTATGCATTTCGAACCAGATGGATCAACTCTTTCATGCTTCCAAAGACGGGCTGGAATCCGGAGAGATCCGGCGGACATCTAAAATAGTTTAACACATAACCCAGGGCGGCTGCAACCCCATAGAAGAGTCCCTCCTCAGCAATATCAAATTTGGGGGTGTGGTGATTAGCGCCGGAGCCGTAAGCGTCATCCCGAATGCCGGTAAAGCTGTTGACACCGGGAATCATATTGCACAGAAAGCTAAAGGTTTCCGATGCCATCCACGGCTCACATTCGTAGATGGCATCCGGACCGAGATACTCCTCTGCTGCCTCCCGGAAGAGCTTGGTACAGGGGGCATAGTTGGTGGTGGGCAGCAGCATTTCGGGAACCCGCAACTGATAGGTACAGTAATTTAGAGGGCAAACGCTGTCCAGCACCCGTCGGAACTCCGACCAGAAGGTCATGCCGCTCTCCCTGTCCAGAAAACGAACGCTGCCCTGGCACACCAAATCATCGGGAACCACATTGAACCGCTCGCCGGTGTGTAGACTGCCGATGGACCAGGTGAGGGAGGAGTCCGGGCGGACATAACGGAGCCGCAGGGTCTGTAGGGCGTTATAGATCTCATGGAAGCAGTCTAAGGTGCTGTGCGCCAGATCGGGGCGGGAGCCGTGACCGGTCTGCCCGTATAGCTCCAGTTCAAAGTGATAAAGGCCGGACATGGCGGGACCGTAGTTGCAGGCAACCTTTCCAACAGGAATATCCCAGCGCACATGAGAGGCATAGCAGATATCAGCGTGGAGGTTATGCTCCTGCATATAAAGACACAAATTCTGACCGTTTCCGTGCCCCTCTTCTCCCTCCTCAAACATCAGGAGGATGGAGCCGGGCAGTTCAGCTTCCATGGACTTGAGGATTTTTGCCTCGGTGAGCAGCATTGCCAGATGCCCGTCGTGTCCGCAGCCGTGCATAACACCGGGAATCTTTGAAATGCATTTTTTCGGACCAACCAGGTTTGTTTCACTTTCCAGAATGGGGAGCGCATCCATATCGGCCCGCATGAGAACGGTTTTTCCGTCCTGCGCGCCGTAAATATGGGCGAAAATGCCTCCGCCAGGAACCTGCTCATAGGGAATATCCAGCCGCTGAAGCTCCTTCATGATATAATCCATGGTGTGGACCTGCTCTTCCGGACCGGATTCCGGATATTCATGAAAATGACGGCGCAGGCCTACCGTATAGGGAAAGTTCTCTTTTGTAAGAGCCAGTAGATCCATTGTTTCCAGCTTCCTTTCTAAAAAGCAGGTCAGTTGCCCTTGTTGGCAACGGCACGGAGAAATTTGCGGGTGCGCTCATTTTGCGGATGGTCAAATACATCCTGAGGCTTGCCCTGTTCTACTACAACGCCTCCATCCATGAATACCACCCGGTCTGCCACCTCACGGGCAAAGCCCATTTCATGGGTGACCACTGCCATGGTGATTCCGGTTTTAGCAACGTCCTTCATGACGTTCAATACCTCCCCCACCAACTCCGGATCCAGAGCGGCGGTCGGCTCGTCAAACAAAATCGCATGGGGTTTGAGCGCCAGCCCACGGGCAATGCCCACCCGCTGCTGCTGTCCGCCAGAAAGCTGAGAGGGATAATAGTCCATACGCTCGCCCATGCCGACCACGTTCAGGTAATGCTCTGCAATCTCACGAGCTTCGTTTTTAGGCTTCTTCTGTACGATGGTCAGACCAGCCATTACATTTTCCAGCGCTGTTTTATTCCGAAACAGGTTGTAATTCTGAAATACCATTGTGCTCAATTGCCGGATGGCAAGGATGTCCTTCTTTCCATGCTGCTCTGCGTCAACGGTCACATTGTCCAACGTGATTTTTCCTTTGGTGGGTGTTTCAAGAAAGTTGGTGCAACGGAGCAGTGTGGTTTTTCCGGAGCCGGAGGGACCGAGAATGCAAACCACCTCTCCGGTGCCGATTTCAAAGTTGATACCCTTGAGTACCTCCAGATCTCCAAAGACCTTATGGATGTTATCGTAGCGGATCATAGCATTCTGCCTCCTTAATATTTCGCACTTGCCTTGCGTTCGATGACTTTCTGCACTGCCACAAAGACCATGTTGAGGAGCCAGTAGAGAATCAGCACGCAAAGATATACCTCAATGAACCGGTAGGTTTTGTTTGCCAGCATTTTCGCCCGAAGCATCATGTCCACAACGCCCACCATGGAGCACAGAGCAGAGCCCTTGAAGCATTCAATGAAGTTGTTCATCAGGGACGGAATGGCCAACCGAAATGCCTGAGGCAGCACCACATGGGTATAGCCCTGCATGGTCGTCATGCCGCAGGTAATGCAGGCTTCCATCTGCCCCTTATCCACTGACAAAATTGCACCGCGGATGGTTTCGGACATATATGCGGAGTAACTCAGGGCAAGGCAGAGAATTGCCTGTGCAGTGAGTCCAATGTTTGCAATACCGGGAATATAGGGGAAGATGCCATAGCAGAATAAGAACAGCTGGGCAATGAGCGGCGTACCTCGGAACAGACTCAGCCAAACTTTCAGTACGGCCTGAACAACGCGGTTTTTACTCATGGAAATGACTGCCAGAATAATTGCAAAGAGGAATGCGAAAAGGAAAGATGCAAAGGTAATCAGCAGTGTGACCTTCATGCATGAAATAATCGGCTGAAATGCATCCATAAAATATTGCATTGAGAATTGATAATACATACAAGTGGCTCCTTTCTATCTGCCGGATGAAACAGGAAATGCGTCTGCCGCCTGTGGCAGCAGACGCATTTTAGTTTCCGTCGTTTTATTCAGCAATCAGTTCTCATAGCTCTGCCATGCATTGTCGCCTGTGGTGGTAATGGTATTGACTTCACCGTCAGGCAGGGATGTAACATCCATATCAAACCACTTCATAGACAGATCTGCCAGCGTGCCATCTTCGTGCATCTGCTCAATCAGATCGTTGAATGCAAGAATCCAGTCCTTATTGTCTTCGTTTCTAGCCCAGCCATAGACGATAGGCATGTTCTTCCACTTTGCATCCTGGATGTAAAGCTTATCGGCATTGCCGGACTGTGCAACGGCGTAGGCTGCGGTGGAAGTACACTGGAATTCAGCATCTGCCTGCTTCTGGACGACAGCGGAAATCAAAACAGAGGCGGAATCCAAGGTCAATTCGTTGATGGTAATGCCCTCAGCTGCCTTCTCTTCAATGATGCTTTCCAGCGTCAGGGTTGCGTTGGAGCCAGCTTCACCGGCGATGGTCTTATCTGCCCAGAAATCCATGTCACCGTCTTCCGGTTCACCGGTTTCCTTCAGGCAAACCACGGAATAAGACTCCCAGGCGTAGGTGTTGGTAAACCAATAGAGACCGAGTCGGTCATCATTTACGGTGGTAAGGTTTGCAATGGTATCGATAACGCCATTCTGAACCATGCCCCAAAGGGATGCATATTCCGAAATGGTCCATTCAATATTGAAGCCATAATAGTCGGCCATATAATTCATGACATCAATGTCCATACCCTCGACACCGCCGTTTCCATCGTCCTGAGACCAACCGGCCTGTGCAGCGGAGGTACCAACCCGAAGGGTCTTGCCCTGAAGGGAAGCCCATTTCGTTTTGAGATCGGAGTTGTCAGCGGCTGTCCCCTCGTCAGTGGAGCCTGCGGCAGTTGCAGGAGCTTCCTTGGCGGATTCCGTGGGAGCGGCTGCGGTAGAAGCAGAGCTTGCAGCGGATGCGTTGCTGCTGCCGGAGCCGCAGGCCGCCATGGAAGCAACCATGCATACGGACAGAACGGCACATACAAGCTTTTTCCAGAGTTTTGTTTTCATAGCAATTCTCCTCTCGGAACATGGAACCGGGTCATCCTTGATCCAATCTCCATGGAAAAGCAGAGAAGGCGCTCCTGGAGGATCCCAGAGGGGATGATCAGAAGCGCCTTTGCTTTGTATTATTGATGAACTAAGTATAGAACGTTTTGCAAGTTAAGTCAAGAAAAAATTCACAATGAAATTTGACAAAAGAATAAGCCAACAATGAGAAATGTATGTGAATAATTTCAAAATACAATAGAAGTGAAAGAAATTAACCAAATACGTCCGAAAACAAATAGGAAAAATCCAAAAACACACTGTTATATGCAGCATACCTTGCGCTCCGGAATTCTACAATAATGAAAGAATAAAATGAAGTTAATGCATTATTTGACAATGGACTTGCAGAACGCCTCCATACGGTCCATGCCCTCCTTGATATTTTCCATGCTGGTGGCGTAGGAGATGCGGATATAGCGCGTTCCGTCCATAGAGCCGAAGTTGTCGCCGGGAACCACAGCAACATGGACCTGCTCCAGCAGCTGATCCGAAAAATCCTGCGCAGGAAGACCAGTGCCGCCCACATTGGCGAATACATAGAATGCGCCTTTCGGGGGAATGCAGTGGATGCCGGGCATGGCGTTGAGCCGGGAAACGATATAGTCCCGGCGGCGCTGAAACTCCTGCTGCATCTCTTCACAGTGTCCCAGCGCCTGCCGGAAGGCCGCAATGGCACCGTGCTGGCTGAAGGTAACTGCATTGGAGTAGACACCCTCGGTGAGCTTGGTCATTAGGGCTGTCAGGTGTTCAGGACCTGCGCCAAAACCAATCCGGAAACCGGTCATGCTAAATGTTTTCGAGCAGCTGTCCACAATCAGCGTCCGTTCTGCCATGCCGGGCAGAGAGGCAATGGAGTGGTACTCTGCACCGTCAAACAGGATGTGACGGTAGACCTCGTCACTGATGACAAAGAGATCATGCTCGATGGCCAGCTTTGCCAGTGCCTTCAACGCATCCAGGGAAATTACGCCGCCGGTGGGGTTGCAGGGGGAGTTGAGCATCAGAGCTTTTGTTTTGGGGGTCAGTGCCTTTTCCACAGCCTCCGGGGTCAGAATAAAATTGTCCTTTTCATAGACATCCACCGGAACGGTAACGCCGTGGCACATGGCAATCATCTGATGATAGTTGGAGAAATAGGGGGCACTCACCAGCACCTCGTCATCGGTGTCCAGCATACACATCAGTCCCAGAAACAGTGAGGCCATACCGCCTGCGGTGACCACAACATTGTCCGCCTTATAGGGAATGCCGGTCATTTTTGCGATATAGTCCGCATAGACTTCCCGCAGTTCGGTAACGCCAGCACCGGGGGCATATTTGGTGTCGTGGCGATCCAATGCTGCCTTGGTGGCATCAATTGCGACCTGGGGTGGGGCAAAATCCGGTTCACCCACGGCAAAAGAAATCACGTCAGGGATTTCGGAGGCGCGCACCATCATACTGCGGATTTTGGAAGTGGGGATGGCCTCAGCAACGGATGAATATTTCATATGAATACCTCCTCAAAAATCAAAAGAACAGGGAAACTGCCAGCCGTGCCAGCAGCATCAGCAATACCACAAAAAACATAGGGCGGATCACCTTCGCACCTTTGTGAAGGGCCAGTCCAGCGCCAATGTAGTTGCCCAGGAGATTGAGCAGTGCAGCGGGAAGCACCACCTGCCACACCACAGCGCCCGAACAGGCATAGGTGATCGCGGCGGACACCGACGCAACCGAGGAGCAGACCTTGGTGTTTCCGGAGGCGGTGATGAGATCTAACTTATTGAGCAACGCAAAGCTCAAAAGAATAAATGTCCCGCCGCCAGCACCGTAAAAGCCGGTGTAGGTGCCCCACACGAGACCAATGAAAAGCGCGACCGCAATCTGCTGGGCACGAGTCAACTCAGCGGCGCGATTTTCCAGACCGAAATCCCGCTTGAGCAGCAACACCACCGCTGCAATGGGCAGAATGACGATCATCGCGATTTGCAGATAGTGCTCTGGGATGATCAGATTCAGCTGCGCACCCAGAATGGAGCCAAGCAGGGAGACCGGCGCGGCAATGGCGGCGGTTTTCCAATAGATCCGACCGTTTTTTGCGAAACGTCCCAGAGAGAGCAGGGAGCCGACGCAGCAACTGCACTGATTGGTCCCCGCAATGAGATGTACGGGGAAGCCCAGCAGCAGAAATGTGGGCAGTGTCAGCAGTCCGCCGCCGCCGGAGACTGCGTCAATGATACCGGCCAGAAAAAATGCGGCGCTGACGATGGCTGTGGTCATCCACGTAAGTTCCATAGAATCTCCCCCAAAATAGCAAAGATGGAGCCGTGAATTATCCATTCAATCACGACCCCATTGCATTTTGAATATACTCATTATTCTCTTAAAATGAGGAAAAGTCAAGATAATCCTGCAATTAAACGTGAAAATCATGGTTTTTACTCAATAAAATGCAATATATCGATATTGTTCTGTCATTTATGACGAATGTGAGAAAGAGAATACAGAAAAATATGCGTTGAAAATCCTATTATCATAAGGAATCAACACGAATTGTAAAACAAAACCGGGCAAAGCGTACGGTGCGTCCTTTTACCATTGGAAGGAAAAACTAGGGAACCTCTGAATAAACAGCCTTGATGTCTGCATTGTACCGGCTGTGAGAAACGACCTCCCAGATCAGCACCTGGGTAGCCGCATACTGCACCTGACGGCTGTAGCCATAATCCACCTGCGGGTAGCCGAACGCCAGAATCTTCTGAATGTGGCTGCGCTGTAGATCGTCCAGATCCAGTTTCCAATAGGACGAACTGCTGGCTTCATCCGCCGTGTACGATGTGTAATACTGTCCGCCCAGGGACGTGGTGTTCGGCTCTATGCAGTATGAGTCCACGCCGTCGATGGTGTGGTAGGCGATTTCGCTGGTGT
>CAVEIY010000068.1:0-9801 GCA_963615825.1 Flexilinea sp. | reverse complement strand
CGTCGGAATGGGGATGCTTCCAGGCCCACAGTCCCGTATGCTCCGGGCACTCGGTCAGGCTGCCGTCCTGCTCCTTGGCATTGACCAGGGTAACATAGCCCTCGTCCGTCTCCGGCTGCTCGTCCATAAACGCAAAGATTCGTGCCGCTCCGGCAAGTGCCGTAACGATGGAGTTAAACTGATTGGAAATCTGGGCAATGGGTCCCGTAAAGCTCCGGGACAGGGTCAAAAACGACGCAATCATGCCCAATGTCATGGTTCCCGTTCCCGTCAGCCCCAGATTGGTCACGCCGGCAATCGCCATGTATGCGCCCAGAATTGCCACAATCACATACTGCACATAGCCCAGCGCATTCATCATGGGCATCATCGCATTGGCATGTCCGTTGGCCTTGGAGGAATTCTCCTGCCAGGCTGCATTTTTCTTCTGGAACTCTGCCCGCGCCGCATCCTCATGGCAAAATACCTTTACCACCTTCTGCCCGCCGATCATTTCCTCCACATAGCCGTCCAGCTCCGCCAGGGTCATCTGCTGGGCTGCAAAATAGTGTCCGGTTTTCTTGACCACCAGTTCCACTGCTTTGAGAATAAAGAACAGTGAAATCAGCACCACAATGGTCAGCCACACGCTGATATACAGCATGCAGAAAAATACTGCCACAATGGTAAAAATAGAAGAGATAAACTGTCCCATGGACTGGGCAATCAGCTGTCGAAGGGTATCGGTATCGTTGGTATAAAGGCTCATGGTGTCGCCGTTGGTATGACGGTCAAAATAGCCCACCGGCAGCGCCTGCATCTTAATGAACATCTCGTCCCGAATGGATTTCAGCGTTCCCTGTGCAATGGTGACCATGGTACGGTTATAGATCCAGGTAGCCAGGATGCCAATGAGATAGACAACGCCAATGGTGCAAAGCGCGCGAACCAGGCCCGTAAACACCGGCTGGTCCTGTCCCACCAGCGGCACAATATAGTCGTCGATCAGCGTTTGCAGGAACATAGAGGAGGCCGCAGATGCAATGGCACTGAGCAAAATGCAGAGCGTCACCAGGGCCATGGCCTTTTTATACTGCCGCATATAGGACAGCAGCCGTTTCAGGGTTTTGCTGTCAAACTGTGTTTTCTCAGGCATTGTCATCCTCTCCTTTCTGCTGGGATTCGTAGACCTCCCGGTAAATGTCCGAGGTTTCAAGCAGCTGTTCGTGGGTGCCCACTGCGGAGATTTTGCCGTCGTCCATGACAAAAATCTGATCGGCATGCTGCACGGAGCTAACCCGCTGGGCAATGATAATTTTTGTGGTATCGGGAATGTACTCCGCAAATGCCTTTTGGATCAGTGCGTCCGTGCGGGTATCCACAGCGCTGGTGGAATCGTCCAGAATCAGCACCTTGGGCTTTTTCAGCAGCGCCCGTGCAATGCAAAGCCGCTGCTTCTGTCCGCCGGATACATTGGTGCCTCCCTGCTCAATATAGGTATCATAGCCCTTGGGCATGGCCGAGATAAATTCGTCAGCCTGAGCAAGCCTGCAGGCATGGCGCAGCTCCTCATCGGTGGCGTTTTCATTGCCCCAACGGAGATTCTCGGCAATGGTACCGGAAAACAGCTCATTTTTCTGGAGTACCATGGCAACGGCATTCCGGAGTGTATTGAGTCCATAGGCCCGTACGTCCACGCCGCCCAGGGTTACGCTGCCGGAGGTCACGTCATAGAGTCTGGGAATCAGCTGCACCAGAGAGGACTTCGAGGAACCGGTTCCGCCGATGATGCCCACCGTCTGCCCTGATGGAATGTTTAGACAGATATCCTGGAGCACCGGCTTATCCGCCTTGGAAGCATAGGAGAAGTCCACATGGTCGAAGCGAATGCTGCCGTCCTTTACCGTCATAACCGGCTGATCGGGATCGGAAATATCCGTCTCCTCCTGCAAAATTTCCGCAATTCTCTGCGCCGAGGAGCTGGCAATGACAATCATTGCAAACACCATGGAAAGAGACATCAGCGAAAACAGGATCTGCGTGGCGTAGGTGAACATTGCGGTGAGGTTGCCGGTGGTCAATCCATAGGCCGCATTGTTGCCGCTTGCCACAATGGCCTTTGCGCCAATCCAGGAAATCAGGATCATGCAGCCATACATACAAACCTGCATCAGCGGAGAGTTCAGCGCGATGATCCGCTCGCCCTTGGCAAAGTCCTGATAAATGCTCTGGGAAATCTTTTGGAACTTTCCGATTTCATGGTTCTCCTGCTGAAAGGACTTCACCACACGAATGCCCTTGAGATCCTCCTGGACCACGTTGTTCAGCCCATCATAGGTTTCAAACACCCGCTTGAAAATCGGATGCACCCGCAGGACAATCAGTGCCAGCAGCACTGCCATCACCGGAATCACCACGAAAAACGTCAGCGAAATCTCCAGGTTAATCCGAATGGCAACAATCATGGAAAACAGGATCATTACAGGGCCTCGAATTGCCATGCGGATTATCATCAAATAGGCGTTTTGCAGGTTCGTTACATCGGTGGTAAGCCGGGTCACAATGGACGCAGTGGAAAACCGGTCAATGTTGGAAAAGGCGAAGGTCTGCACACGGTCATACATATCCTGCCGAAGATTGGCAGCAAAGCCCGCCGACGCTTTTGCTCCTGCATGGGCAGACCAAATACCCGTGAGCAGCTGGAGAATGGCAAACAGCAGCAGGGCAATGCCATACTTCCACACTTTTCCCATGGTTCCGCCTTCGATGCCGTAGTCAATGAGATCCGCCATACAAAGGGGAATGACGATCTCAAATACGACCTCAAAAATCGACAGGAATACGGTCAGCCAAGACTCCTTTTTGTATTCCCGAAGGCTTTTTACTAGAGTTTTTATCACGTTTCTTTCACTCCTTTAAACAAAATATGAAGAATTTATGTAGCAGGCTACATTTTAGGGACACAGAATATCACTTTGGGTCCAGATTGCAGATGATCCGCTCCAGGAAACGTTTGAGCGTCTCCTGTTCCTCCTCCGAAAAGCCCCGGAGCAGCTCTGCGTCATGCTGCTGCACCGTCATATCAATCACCTGCTCTACGTCCAGCGCCCGATCCGTCAGTTTTACCAGCTTGTTTCGCCGGTCCATGAGATCCGGACAGGTGGTTACAAAGCCCTTCTGTTCCATTCGGGATACCAGCCCCACCACGGTAGGATGCGATACCTGAAGATCTTCTTCAATTTCCTTTTGGGTTACCTGGCCGCCCATTTCCGCCAAAAACCCCATCACGCGGGTTTGCGTCAGGGTCAGACCATGGCGTTTGAGATCTGCATCCGCCCGCATCTTGATTTTCTCGTCAATGATTTTGAACTGATAGCCAACGCCATGATTCACCGGTTCTCCCTCCTTTTCTGTAGCATGCTACAATTATAGGGCGCATTTGCTATATTGTCAACCTTACTTTTGTGCATTTTATAATTGTTCAGAAAACCTTCACATTTCATCCCCAGCCGACACCGGAATGATAATCTCTGTCACAAACTGATCCGGATCACTGGTAACGCCATAGTCGATCAGGGTAATCTCCCTTGCAAATCCGGCAACGGTCCAGTGGGTTTGCCGGATATACGCCATGAGCTTTTCATACTGACTGGGCGACTCCGCATGATGCCCCCGGAATCGCAACGTCACCCCAAGCTGCTCCGGCAGTTCCAATACCTCCCCGCTTACCCGATCCTCCGGGTCCGGCAGAAGGAAAATACCGTCGTACTGCCCAAAATCGTCCTGCTCCAGCCGATCCGGTTCCACCACCAATCCAACCTTGCCCATAAACGCCAGCGGTTCTCCCTGGGCGCGCACCAGTGTCGCCAACGGTTCTTCCATATCCTCGTAGCCCCCGATGGTCAGCTTCCTGCGGAGCAGCACCATTCGGCAGGGCGGCAGCTTTTTCACCTGGATGCTCCCCAACGGCCCGGCTTCCGCATCCTCCAGCTGCCAGAGCCGGTGGTCAATTTTCCGCTGAATCCGCTCCAGCTCCTGCTGTTTCTCAAGCACCGCTTTCTTTTGAAGCTCCAGCATGTCCCGAATGCGCTTTACGTCGCGATTCTGCACAAATGTCCGGATTTCCCCCAAGGGCATATCCAGCGCCCGGAGATAGCGGATGGTATGAAACACCTCAAACTGCCGGGTGCTGTAATACCGGTAACCGGTGTCCGGGTCCACATATTCCGGCTGCACCAGTCCCATATCCTCATAGTGACGGATGCTGCTGACGCTGAGCCGAAACAGCTTTGCCATTTCTCCGATTTGAAAGAGCTTGTCCATCGAATTCATCTCTTTTCGTCATTTCTTTCGTCTGCTGATCCACAGATAGGCGCCCACGCACACCAAGGCCGAGAACAGCGAACCGGCCGCTGAAGCCAGTCCCATGGGCGTCAGATTATGGGGAAACAGCGCCGAGGTAAGATACGCGCCGGGAACCCGCACCAGAAGAATGGACAGGAAATTGTGCAAAAACGACAGCCCGGATCGGCCCAGGGCGCAAAAATATCCGCTGAAGCTAAACTGAATGCCGCCTAAAAAGCTATCCCAAATATAGCCTCTTAAATACTGTCCTCCGGCTGCCGCAACCATCGCATCAGTGGTAAACAGCCCCACAATTCCGTCGGCTGCAAGCTGAACCGCCACTGCTGTAACCAGTCCAAAGGCCGTTGCAATTCCAATGGCATAGCCCAGCGTCTGTTTGGCCCGCTCCGGCTTTCCGGCTCCCAGGTTTTGCGCGCCCAACGCCGATACCGTTGACAGCATGGACGAGGGTACCAGGAACATAAAGCTCATGATCTTTTCTACAATGCCCACTGCTGCCGCATCGGTCAGGCCCCGGCGATTGGCAATGATCGTGATGGTCAGGAAAGAGATCTGAATGAACCCGTCCTGAAGCGCCACCGGAATGCCAATCCGCAATAGCTGCCCCATAGTTTTCTTTCTGGGACGCAGATTGGCCGCCTTCATTGGAATTCCTGTGCCCCGGCGCGTAATCACAATAAGCGAAATCAGAACGCTGATGGTCTGAGACAGGGTTGTTCCCAGCGCGGCCCCAGACGGCCCCATGTGCAGCGCCCCCATAAACAGATAATCCAGCAGAATATTGGCTCCGCAGGCAACCGCAATAAAATACATGGGACTTTTGGAATCCCCCAGTCCCCGGAATACGGCGCTGATGATATTGTAGGCCGTAATGAACGGAATACCCAGGATACAGATGGTCAAATACGCCTCGGTTCCCGCTACCGCTTCGGCCGGAGTGGACATCACAGCTGTAATGGGACCCGTAAGCGTCAGCAGCACCGCCGTTAACACCAGGCTCACCCCTACAAACAGCGTAATGGTATTGCCCATATGCTCCGCTGCCAGTTCCCGCTGTCCGCCGCCCACATCCCGGGCAATGCACACGGTGGCGCCCATGGCTAGCCCCACAATCATCACTGTCAGCATATGCATCACCTGACTGCCAATGGATACCGCCGTGGTACTTTCCACCCCGGCAAACTGCCCGATGATAAACAGGTCCGCCATGCCATAGAGCGTCTGTAAAAAGTAAGACAGCAGATACGGCAGGGAAAACCCCAGCACATTTTTCAGCACACTGCCTTCCGTTCTGTTTTTCTCCATTTGGGTTCATCCTCTCAGTGATTTCCCGCCTATATTAAACCCTACATTCGTTGTAGAGTCAAGCGATCCTCTTGACATTTCCAGTTTCAGTGCTATAATATGTTCAAATTTGAACATTTCATTTTTGAAGCATCTATACTGCTATGTCAGGAGGCGTTTTCATGATTCCCAGTTTAGAGTTTTCGCAAAAGCTCTATCAGGCCTATCAGCTGGCCTGTCATCCCCTGTGTCAGGCATATCACCTGCCCCAGACTGCACTGGATATCCTGCTGTTTTTGGCCAATAATCCGGAGTATCACACCGCACGGGACATTGTTGAAGTCCGAAAGCTCAAAGCGAATCTGGTTTCCGTCAACATCGCCAGACTGGCAGAGGACGGCTATCTCACCCGCAGTCCCATTCCCGGTGATCGGCGCAAGGTGGATCTGGCGCTGACCCCGCAGGCCGCACCTATCATCGCTCGCGGCCAGGCATTGCAGCAGGCGTTCTTCTCCGGTCTGCTTCAGGGCGTCTCCCCAGCAGACCGTCAGACGTTTCTTCGGGTACTCGATACCATGGCGCACAATCTGGATGCTTCGCTGAAAGGAGAACAAAAATGAAACTGCTGCTCACCATTCTCGTCACATTCTTTGCCGGTATGGGCGCAGGACTTGGCACCGGCTTTGCCGGCATGAGCGCCGCCGCTGTTATCAGCCCCATGCTCATCACCTTCCTCGGTATGGACCCCTATATGGCAGTCGGCATTGCGCTATCCTCCGATGTTCTGGCCAGCGCTGTCTCCGCCGATACCTATGGTAAAAACAAAAATCTCGACATTCGCAATGGCATCATTATGATGCTGTCCGTGCTGCTCTTCACTGTAGTGGGCAGCTTTATTGCCAGCCTGCTCCCCTCGGCCACCATGGGCGGCTTTTCCGTGTTTATGACGTTCCTGTTAGGCATTAAATTTCTGGTAAAGCCGGTAATGACCACCCGAGAGGCCATGGAGGGTGTCTCACCGAAAAAGCGCGCCATTCAGTCCATTGTCTGCGGCATCCTGATCGGCTTTATCTGCGGCTTTGTAGGGGCTGGCGGCGGCATGATGATGCTGCTGATCCTCACCTCCGTTCTGGGCTATGAGCTGAAAACCGCCGTGGGTACCAGCGTATTCATTATGACCTTTACCGCGCTCACCGGCGCCATTTCTCACTTTGCCATCGGCGGCGTCCCGGATCCGCTGGTCTTTATTCTTTGCGTGGTGTTTACCCTGATCTGGGCCAGAATCGCCGCGGTATTCGCCAACAAAGCATCGGCCAAAACGCTCAATCGGGTCACCGGCGTCATTCTGGTGGTACTGGGCATTGCGGTTATGCTGTTCCAGGTACTGACCTAACATCAAAAGCTGCTGCACGGAATCGCTCCTGCAGCAGCTTTTTCTCACATAAGGACAACCTGAAGGATACAAAGCTTCCCACAACGCAATCCGCGGGCGTATTTGCGCGGTGTTGCCCTTGATATTTTCCCATTTCTTCGGTATGATATGTCGTATTGAGTCACAAGGAGGTTTCCCATTCATGTCCATCGAACTGGTAAGAGCCTATTTCCGCTCTTATGGCATAGAAAACCGCATTCAGGAGCTGGACCATTCCAGCGCAACCGTCGCCCTGGCTGCAGAGGCCTTAGGTACCGAGCCATGCCGTATCGCAAAAACCCTTTCGTTTCTGGTCGGCGGCAGCCCCATCCTCATTGTAGCAGCCGGTGACGCACGCATTGACAACGCAAAGTACAAGGCATTCTTCGGTGCAAAGGCCAAGATGCTCTCTCCGGAGGAAGCGGTGGAACTGGTCGGACATGCCGTCGGCGGCGTATGCCCCTTTGCCGTAAAGCCTGGGGTTACGGTCTATCTGGACCAGTCCCTTCGGCGCTTTTCCACGGTGTTTCCCGCCTGCGGCAGCGCCAACAGCGCCATTGAACTGACCATCCCGGAGTTGGAACAGTATTCCGGCTACAAGGAATGGGTGGACGTCTGCAAGGGCTGGCAGACAACGGAATAACCCGAAAGCGGGCGCCCGACCAATTGCCGGACGCCCGCTTTCTATCTCAATTCCATAACCAACATAATGAGTCCTGGGTTCTCCCCGGTCTTACCTTCCATATTGTAGCATAGGATGCTCCAAACTTCTATCCAATTCCCACTGGTTTTATCGTATTTCCCTTTCATAATTTCAGGCTGCCCCTTCATATTTCAAAATACTGCAGGTGTCGCAGGAATTCGCGAAAATATATTATAACCACAGGTTATAGACTATTGCATTTCGTTATTCCATCCGTTATAATGATGGTATCAGAATCCTCGCACCACGATAACGGAAGGGAGAGGCGACCTTGGAGCTAACTTATCTGTACTATTTTAAGGTCATCGCAGAAAAAGAGAATATGTCCCGTGCCGCAGAGACGCTTCATGTGTCCCAGCCTGCACTGTCCAAGACCATTTCCAAGCTGGAAAACAGTCTTGGGGTTACACTGTTTGAACGGAAAAAGGGACGGATCAGTCTTTCCCCCATCGGTCAGGAGTTCTACCGTCAGGTGGCCCGCGCTTTTGACTGCCTGGATGAAGGGCAGCGAATCATCGACGCCTATAAGTCCTCCTCCAGCTCCACCGTTACCATTGGCTGCCCAGTGGCCGATCTGCTTAACACGCTGCTGATGCGTTATCTTGCCGATCACCGGGACAGCACGCTGCAAATCTCCCAATTCCTCTACAGCCCTGAGGTCTTGCAGGAGCAGCTGATTTCCGGCAAGCTGGACTTTGCCCTGACCCCGATTCCCCTGCGGAATCCGGAGATTTCCCAGATCAAGCTCATGGATGAGGAAATTCTTCTGGCCGTCGGTCCCACCCACCCCCTGGCCAAGGAAAAATTCGTCCGACTGGGGGATTTGAAGGACGAAAAGTTTCTGGTCAACGAGGCCAGCTTTGACCGCCGCGCCGTTACCGACAACTGCAAGGTGCTGGGCTTCACTCCCAACATTGCCCTGTGCAGCAACGAATCCCGGATCATCGACGAGATGCTGGAATCCGGCACTGGCGTCAGCATGGTTCCCGCCAATGTGTTTTATGAAAAGCACGAAGAAGGCTCCGTGGTGGGGCTGCGATTTACCGACATTGAAATCGTCCGGTTTATCACCATTGTCTCCCGCAAGGACCGCACCCTGCTGGAGCAGCCTAAACGGCTGTATAACTATGCCATTACCTTCTTCCGGGAATACGGAAAGACTCTCAGCAAATTTCTGGATGACCACTTCCCGCCCATGGATTTTGGCCCCCGCAAAAGCATCGGCCTGAACCGGGAGGACAATATCTCCGCGCCGGATCCCTCCGGCTACCACGGCGACAACTGATTTTCCCGCGCTTGTACATCATCTTTTCGGGAGGACCGAGCTTGAACATTTTCATCATCATTCTGGAGCTGATCGGCACCGTTGCGTTTTCCGCCTCTGGCGCCATGGTCGGCATAAAAAAACATATGGACATCTTTGGCGTGATGATTCTTGGACTGGTCACCGCAGTAGGCGGCGGCGTCATCCGGGATCTGACCCTGGGCATTACCCCGCCTGCCACCTTCCGGGACCCCATCTATGCTACGGCTGCCCTGATTACGGCTGCCATTGTGTTTCTCCCCCAGGTACAGCGGCTGCTGGAGCGGCATCAGCGGACCTATGATCTGACCATGCTGCTGATGGACTCCATCGGTCTTGGCGTTTTTACCGTCATCGGTGTGCAGGCTGCCTTTGCCCAGTCCTCCTCCCACGGTATTTTTCTGCTGATCTTCGTAGGTGTCATCACCGGCGTAGGCGGCGGCGTGCTGCGGGATATGATGGCCGGAAATATGCCCTATGTATTCGTAAAGCATATCTATGCCTGCGCCTCCCTGGCCGGTGCGCTGCTTTGTACACTGCTTTGGAAGGTTTCTGCCGCCTGGGCCATGGCGTTGGGGGCTGGACTGGTGATTCTGATCCGCTGTCTATCCGCCCATTTCCGCTGGAGTCTCCCCAAAGCACACCCGAAGGAATAACAAATTTGCAGCCATTCCGGCATTTGCCCTTGACAAAACGCCGGTTATCTGATAATATAATCCAGTCGATTCGGAGAGATGTCCGAGCGGTTTAAGGAGC
>CAVEIY010000067.1:0-10080 GCA_963615825.1 Flexilinea sp. | reverse complement strand
GTTTCCTCCTTTATATGGGGCACACGCCCCGGGTAGGTAATGTCGCACGGACCTCCGTGCCAGCGGAAGCCCGGAAATAGACCGGCTTGCGGTCTGCCTCACGCTTATTATACCGTAAAATCTTCGCTTTGCAAATATTCAAATTTCTGCTTTCCCGTTTCTGTCACGTCTAAATTCTTCCATTTTCTCTTTTCCAAATAAAGTATGTGACATTTTTCACAACTCCCCCGGCACATTTCATTGTTTTGTATCAAATGGAACACATTTTTCGTCGTCTCGGAGTATTGCATTCGTTTGATTCGTCATTTTGTACATTTTTTCACTTTTTATCGTCGTATTTTCTACATCCTTCTTCGTTTCCATCTGGTTAAAACAGACCATGGAAGATTCATCCCAAGCTCCAGCAGCAGGACCAGCAGAGCATATCCCACCAGGTAGGCATACCGCCCCGGGATGTTTCCCAGCAGCTCCAGCGGGGATCCCGCCGAGGGGTAGCCCAGGAACATATAGTTGGTATGAAGCAGGTGATTCAGGAACCCCACAGGCAGCGCCGTGCCCACCAAAAACGCCATACTCTTCCACACGTGCCTCAGTCCGGGCCGGATTCTGCCTGTGACCACCGGCGCCAGCGATACCTGCACCAGCAGCGTATGGTACAGAAAGCTGTGAAGGCTCTGAAAATGGAGGATCGGCAGCATGGTCCAGTCCGGAAACAGCAGCGCGCACATGGCTCCCGGAAAGCAGACGCTGTAGAGAATTTGTCCGCAATTCTTTGACTCGGGATGCGCTCCGTAATACAGGCATACAAACATGGCAAGGGAGCACAGGTGCAGCGGCAGATAGCCCACGGAAAACGCGCCGATATACGCCAGGATAAAGTCCTTGAGCACCTCCAGCCCCAGCATCACACCGCCCAGGAATCTCAGCAGACGATTCAGCCGCTGCGCAGGGAGCCGGCGCATCCACCTTAGGCTCAGCACCGTATACACGCCCAGTATCGCCAGCATTCCAAGGTGCTGCCAGCCAAATAGCGAAAATCCGTCTCCCGCAGGGATTTGCCCCTCCGGTGTAAAATAGAGCACGCCCGTCCCACCTCTTTTGAATTTCTAATTTTTTCCTGTTTCGCACAGAACAATACCGTCCGGCTCCACCGGACGGTATTGGCTTTTTTCTTAGAAGAACTTCTTGATTCCGTCAGTCGCGGTAGCAACATCTGCGGAAATGGAGATGGTAAAGTCAATCTTATTGGCCTTGCCGAACTCGTCGCACCACTGGAGGAACGCTTCGGTTTCCAGGGTATCGTTGCAGACGGAGATTTTGTACAGGCTGTCGATGAAGATGTGTGTAATATCGTAATCGCCGGCATGGAGGCCGCTGACAAAGCCCTTCAGGTAGTTGTAACCACCGATGGGATAGTCACTGGCTTCTACCAGGCGCACGCTGGACTTTATGTCGTATACCAGTTTGGAACCTTTTTCAATGCAGACAATGTGACCATTCTCGTTGTCTACTGCGGCATTGATCGTCTCAACCATCTGCTTGGTCTTACCGGTGCCTTTCACGCCCATAATAACCTTAACCATGATGATTTCCCCTTTCGTTTTGTCGGTCATACCGACTGTGGAAATATAGTAACATTTTTGTGTGTACTTTTCAACTATTTTTGTGAATTTTACTAAAAAACTATGATCTGCTCCAAAAAGGAAGCTCAGCGGCCCAGATTGGTCATCATATTTTTCTTATAGGCCTCTACGCCAGGCTGATTAAAGGGATTAACCCCCAGCACATAGGCGCTGATGCCGCAGGACAGCTGGAAGAAGTACATGAGATAGCCCAGGGTCCGGGCGTTCATCGGTCCGCACTTCAGAATAATCACCGGAACGCCGCCGTCTACATGGGCCGTTACCACGCCCTGGAACGCATTCTCCTCCACATAGCTGACGGTCTTTCCCGCCAGATAATTGAGGTCGTCAATGTTCTTCCAGTCGATTTCAATCCCCAGGTCATGCTCGTCAGGATCAAAGCGCACCACGGTTTCAAAGAGATTCCGCTCACCCTGCTGGATCATCTGGCCCATGGAGTGAAGATCGGTGGTAAACTGCGCACAGGCCGGGAAAATACCCTTGCCGTCCTTGCCCTCGCTCTCGCCAAACAGCTGCTGCCACCAACGGCCCACATATTCAAAGTCCGGCTCATAGCTGCACAGCATTTCAATCTTCTTGCCGTTTTCATACATGAGGTTCCGGGCTGCGGCATAGAGCCATGCAGGATTCTCCATGGATCTTACATTCAGCTCCGTCTCTGCCTGTCTGGCTCCGGCCATAACGGCACGGATGTCAATGCCGGCCACTGCCATGGGCAGCAGACCGCAGGCCGTAAATACGCTGTAACGTCCACCCACATTGGAGGGAATCGGGAAGGTAGTATAGCCCTCCTCCTTGGCCAGCGCCCGGAGCTTGCCCTTCATGGGATCAGTAGTCACATAGATGCGCTTTTTCGCCTCGTCGGGACCGTACTTCCGGTTCAGCATCCACCGGAACATTCTGGCTGCCACCGCGGTTTCCATGGTGGAGCCGGACTTGGAGACAATATTGATGGAGAAATCCACATTCTCCAGCCGCGCTGCCAATGCATTCAGCGCACGGGTGGACAGGTGGTTGCCGGCAAAGTAGATTTTTACCCGGTCCGTCTCGTTGTGCATTACCCCGTTCATAAACTCGATGGCCGCACGGGCGCCCAGATAGCTGCCGCCAATGCCAATGACCACCAGCGCCTTGGAGTCCCGGCGAATTCGATTGGCCGCCTTCTGGATTTCGTCCAGCTCTTCTTCCGTGGTATGAGAGGGCAGATGGTACCAGCCCAGAAAATCGTTTCCCTCACCGGTGCCCTGGGCCAGGGTGGTATGTGCCTGGCTGAGCCGGTCCTCCATCTTCATAAGGTCGGAGAACTCAATGCTGCCCCAGATGTTGGAGATATCTGTTTCAAACATAATTTGCGTCACGTCTTTCTGTTGTAAGGATGTATGAAATAAGTCCTGTCTATCTTAACGGATGCAGCGAAAAAATTCAAGTGCATTCTAATGGATTTTCCGTCCCGTCTATTCCGCCATCCACACCATGCCCAGCATCCGCTTACAGATCTGTCCCCAGGTCAGCTTTTCCACGCCATACTCCGCCACCAACGGCACCTCTGCCAGCACCGCATCGCCGCTTTTCAGGGTCACACTGCCCAAAACCTGGCCCTGTGCCACCGGCGCACTGACCCGATCGGTCAGCTGAATTTCCCGGGTTACTCCCGCCGCCTGCTCCTTTTCCAGCAGCACCGGCTCGGCCTGTGCAGGAACCGGCTGCACCGTATCCTCTACCCCCAGCTCTACCGTCACCGGCTCCGCCTGTTCCTCGCCCATGGGGTCCACCAGCGTATAGGCCGCAAAGCCATAGTCCAGCAGCGCCTTTGCCGATTCAAACCGATCCGTAGAGGTTTCACAGTGCATCACCGTGGCAATCAGCTCCATGCCGTCCCGCTGGGCGCTGGCGGACATACAGTACCCCGCCGAAGCCGTATAACCCGTTTTCAGTCCGGTGGTTCCGCTGTAAAACCGAACCAGCTTATTGGTATTGCTGAGTCCAAACGCGCCATCCCGGATGGTATCCATCCAAATGGTAGTGAATTCCCGGATCTCCTCGTGCTGGAGCAGCGCCCGGGACATGATGGCGATATCTCTGGCGGTAGTATAGTGTTCGTCCGGTCCCGCCTCATCGTCCAAACCGGTGCAGTTGGCAAAATGGGTGTGCTCCATGCCCAGCTCCTTCGCACGCTGGTTCATTTTCTCCACAAAGCCGCTTTCACTGCCCGCCACTGCCTCCGCCAGGGCCGTGGCACAGTCGTTGGCCGAGGATACCACCACGCATTTCACCATCTCCCGGAGGCTCATCTTCTCTCCCTCCTCCAGGTAGACCTGGCTGCCTCCCTTGGCCGCAGCAGCCGCCGAGGCCGTAATGGTATCGTCCCAGCCCAGCTGTCCCCGATCCACCGCCTCCATCACCAGCAGCAGCGTCATAACCTTGGTCACGCTGGCAGGGGCCAACGGTTCATCGGCATTCTTCTCATAGAGCACCGTTCCGGTGGCATAATCCATCAGCAGGCAGCTGGGGGCAGGTACCTCCGGCGCCGCCAGACAGCTGCCCATAAGCATTGCCCCGACAAGTATACAAAGAACTACTTTTTTCAGCATAGGTATGTCCCTCCATTCCATCGGTCAAGCCTATGCCGGTTTGTCCGCCGCTATACCAGAAAATCCCCACGAAAACGGTCTGCCGCCGCCTTCGCAGGGATTTTCTTATTCCTTTTCCACATAGACGATGCCGTAAGCGCCCGGTCCGATATGCGCGCCAATCACCGGTCCCAGGCCATAGATTTGGCTTTGCACCGTATTCTGCAGCCCCAGCCGCTCCAGCAGATTCAGGACATTATCCTGGGTGCCGGAATAGACGCCGTAAATCGGATAATCCGGATCTGTGGGATGTTCCTCCAGCAGCCCCTGGATTTCCTTCATGGCACGCCCGACGCCCATGCATTTTCCTGCCACCTGAACGGAGCCGTCCTTGCCTATGGTTACCACAGGCTTGATCCGAGCCAGCGTTCCCAGGGAAGCCGCGGCCCGCCCCAGCCGTCCGCCCTTTCGGAGGTACTCCAGGGTGTCCAGTCCAGCATAGACCCGAACCCGGCTCCGGAGCTGCTCCAGCGCCGCAACGATCTGCTCTGCGGTTTTCCCCTGATCCCGGAGCTTTGCCGCATGGAGAACCAGCAGCTTCTGGCACAGGGTCGCCGTCCGGCTGTCCACAACAAATACATTGTCGTATTCCCCCAGCCCCTTCACCACCGTTGCCGTTTGGTAGGTTCCGCTGAGCGCCGAGGCAATGGAGATATACACCACCTGATCGCCCTTTTGCCGGGCATCCTCAAACAATTCCTCAAAGGCCGACGGGGCAGGCTGAGAGGTCTTAGGGAACACCTTTGCCATCTCCAGCATCCGGAAGAAATCCGCCTTATTAAACTGCTGGTTGGCGCTGTAAATCCGCCCGTCTATGGTTAGTCCCAGGGGTACCAGCTCAATCTGGTATTGGGAATATTCCGCCGCTTCCAGGTCTGCCCCGGAATCCGTTACAATCCGAATGCTCATATGGTTCCTTTCTGCCGCCGTGCCAGCTCTTCCTGGATCATGCCATTGATGGCGCACAGCTGCTCGGTGAGCTGACGGGCGTTTTCCTCGCCCATGTTGCTCACCACTGTGTCAATCAGCTCCCGGCTCTGCTGATGGCTCGCGTGATAGGCCTGCTCCCCCGCTTCCGTCAGAAACAGGTGAATCTGCCGCCGATCTGTCTGGCTTCTTTCCCGGGTGAGATACCCCTGCTTTTCCAGAGAGCCAAGGAGCAGATTCATCTGGCTTTTTCGTATCTTCATTTTTTCGCAAAGCTCGGTTGCGGTCATGGGATGCGCCGGATCCTGCTGCTTCCGATACAGCAGCAGATTGGATACCACGGCCTCATTAAACGTCATACCGCTGACCATCTGTCGGTTCCAGATGATCGCCGCCAGCTCCAGCCAGGCCCGGAGCAATGCTTCTCCGGTTTCCATTTCCATGCTTCTCCCTCCATTTAGTTCACAAATTGAACGAACAGCATCATACTCTATTTTTGCTTGTTTGTCAAGGAAAAAGATAATAGCCGGACAATTCCCTAATCGGAAACTGTCCGGCCAATATTCATGATTTATGCCTGATTGACTGCCTCCACAAACCGCAGGAACGCCTGCTTTCCCTCCGGGGTACGGCGATACACGCCCGCATCCTCCAGCACCTGGGCAAACACCCGTCCGGTTTCCTGGAGCAGGATTTCCAGCATGTTTTCCTGGGTAAAGGTATACTGCTTTCTCAGTCCGTCCACCCAATCGGCATGCTTTTCCAGCACCGGGTCCGCCCGAAGATCGCATCCTGCCAAAATCGCGTCCCGCAGCCCGTACAGCTCTCCCTTTAACCGGCTGGGCAGCACCGCAAGTCCCATCACCTCAATAAGGCCGATGTTCTCCTTCTTGATGTGATGCTTGTCACTGTGGGGATGGAAATAGCCCAGGGGATGCTCCGGCGTGGTGATGTTGTTCCGCAGCACCAGATCCAGCTCATAATCCCCATCCCGACGGCGGGCAATGGGAGTGATGGTGTTATGGGGCGTTCCCTCCGTCTCTGCGAAGATAAACGCCGAAGGATCCGAATAGCCACGCCAGGCCGTAAGAATCCGGTCCGCCAAATCACAAAGCCGCTCCGGGTCCGCTGCCCGCAGCCGAATCACGCTCATGGGCCACCGCACAATTCCCGCTGTTACGTCTCCATAGCCCCGGAACTCCAGTGGGGTTTCCACCTCGGCCCGCTCCATGGCAAAGGTATACCGTCCGCCCTGGAAATGCTCATGACTGAGGATGGAGCCGCCCACAATGGGCAGGTCCGCATTGCTGCCCACAAAGTAGTGGGGCATCACAGTGACGAAATCCAGCAGCTTCCGGAATGCGCTCCGATCAATGACCATGGGCACATGCTTCCGATTGAACACAATGCAGTGCTCGTTGTAATACACATAGGGGGAATACTGGAAGCACCAGTCCTCCCCTGCCACCGTCAGCGGAATAATTCGATGATTCTGCCGCGCCGGATGGTTCATTCTGCCCCGATAGCCCTCGTTCTCCGGGCACAGCTGGCATTTGGGATAGGCGCTCTGGGGCGCCGATTTCGCCGCCGCAATGGCACGGGGATCCTTTTCCGGCTTGGACAGATTGATGGTAATATCCAGAGTGCCATAATCACTTTCATAGGTCCACCGCATATCCTTTTTGATTCGATACCGGCGGATATAGTCGGTGTCCTGGCTGAGCTGATAGTAGTAATCCGTAGCAGCCTCCGGACTCTCTTCATAGGCACGGGCAAAGTGATCCCGCACCTCGTGGGGCATGGGAGTTACGATGCCCATGAGCTTGGTATCAAACAGATCCCGCGCCGTGGTATTGTCCTCGATCAGTCCCTTTTCCACCGCTGCATCCAGCAGCGTCGCCAAAATCGTCTCCAAATCGTCGGCGCATTCCGCGTCCGTCGGCTCATAGCTGTATTCGTCCATCGCGTCCAGCAGGCTGTTGGTCAGGTAGACCCGGTCATCCTCCCGGCAAAGCTCCCGTTCAACCGCGTAATCTACCAGTGCACGAATGGCATTGCTGATTGTTTCGCTCATACCGTCACCTCCACGCCGCCCTGGGGACGGATCGACAGCACATGGCAGGCGCCTTCTCCCAGCACACCGTCAATCCCGTTCCGGAACGCCTCCAGCTTCTCCTCCGGCACAAAGGCCTGACAGGTTCCGGCAAATCCGCCGCCGTGAACCCGATAAGCGCCGGTTCCGTCCAGATAATGCTCACACAGCGCCAGGGTAATTGCCATGTCCTGCTGGGCTACCGCTCCCGCCGGGGAAACATTCTGGAGGTACATATAAGAGGAATAGCCGGACTGCCGGATGATCTCCAGGAACCGGTCAAAATTCCCCTGTCGAAGCGCCTGACAAGCCTGGGGCACCCGACGGTTTTCCTGATAATAATGATAGGCCCGAAGCACCGCCCGATCTCCAAATTTCTGCCGCAGCGCAGCGATATTACCGTAAAAATCCGCTTCCGGCACCTGAGACAGCACCTCGCATCCAAAATACCCGGCCACTTCCCGCATTTCAACGGGAATCGCCGCATACTCATCGGTCAAATCCGCATGGCTGGCACGGCTGTCGATGATGCAAAGGGCATAGCCGGTGGCGGAAAAATCGAAGTCCAGCGGCGTTACCACCGGATGGTCCGCATCTCCAAAGTCAATTTCCACCAGGTTGCCCACAGAGGACGCCATCTGATCCATCAGTCCGCTGGGCTTCCCGAAAAATACGTTCTCCGCAAACTGGGCAATCTGGGCAATCTCCGGCGGGGACACCGCTCCATCGCAAAACATCCCATTGAGCACCGTTCCCAGCAGCACCTCAAATGCCGCCGAGGAGCTGAGTCCCGAACCGGGCAGCACCTGGGAGGACACATAGATGTCAAGGCCCCGAATTTCGTGGCCCATCTGGACGAATTTTGCCGCTACGCCGCGAATCAGCGCCGCCGTTGTATTTTTCTCTTTCTCCTGCGGCTCCAGCTCCGACAGCGCCACCTGATACATGGGATAGCCCTCTGACTGCACCCGAAGCACGTTGGTCCCGTTCTCCGCCACCGCAGCCAGCGCGTCAAGATTGACCGCCGCCGCCAATACGCAGCCCCGCTGATGATCCGTATGATTGCCGCAGATTTCCGTCCGTCCAGGCGCGGAGAAAAACCGTGCGGGCTGACCGAAAAACGCCGCACGGAAGCCCTGGGTCATCGCCTCCAGCCGCGCAGAATCTATTCCGTTTAACATGGTTTGCATGGGTAAATCCCCTCCATTGTCTCTTTTTCATTACACTATATTATACAATACACTGTTTTCCGGAAAAATGGAAGAGTGAAAATTCCAGAACGGTTCATCCTGCTGGGTATTCTTTTATAATTCGCATACAAATTGCGTTTTTGAAACTCCATTGTGCTTTTTGAGAATTGCGCAGCGGCCTAAAATCCCGTATGCTGTGGGTAGGACAACACTGAAAAAGGAGGTTTCCCAAATGAAAAAGAAATTGGTTTCCCTGCTCACAGCACTGACCATGCTGACGGCTCTGTTGGCCGGCTGCGGAACCACAGGCTCCTCTGACCAGGGAGCCGCAGCATCCTTGTCTCAGCCCCAGGAAGAAACATCCCAGGCCGCGCCCACCAAGGCGCCGGAATCCGATCCGGCCTCTGTGTCGGAAGTGGACTCCGCTTCGGAAGCATCCGCCGCCGAGACGCTGTCGGACCGCCCCGAGGTGACCTATCCTCTGACCGAAGAGGAAGCAACTCTGACCTACTGGCAGGCATGGCCCCCGTTCCTGTCGGAGATTTCCGAGCCTTCTGACGCGGCCATGTTTGCAAAGCTGGCAGAAGCCACCGGCGTAAAGCTGGAGATTACCGCCGTCAGCACCGAGACTGCCTCGGATGACTTTATGCTCCGCTGTGCCTCCGGCGACCTCACCGACATGGTGCAGAACGCCGCGACCCAGTACACCGGCGGCGGCGCAAAGGCCATTGAGGACGATGTCATCATGGACCTGCTGCCCCTGATTGACGAGTATTCCGTCAACTACTATAACATCATCTACTCCGATCCCAACATCTATAAGAATCTGGTGAACGACGAGGGTCAGGTTCCCTCCCTCATCGGCATGTATACCGACTATTACTACACCGATCAGGGCTATTGGATTCGCCAGGACATTCTGGACAAAACCGGCCTTGCCATCCCCAAAACCGTTTCAGAGCTGGACGCCGTGCTGGACGCTTTCAAGAATCTTGGCCTGACGGATGCGCTGATGGTGCTCTCTGAGGGCAAGTGCGACATGCTGGAAACCGCATATGGCGCCGCCGACCGTCTGGTAGACGGCAAGCTCCAGCCCGCCGCCCTCACCGACAATTATAAGGAATACCTGAAAAAGCTCCACGAATACTATCAGAAGGGCTACATCAGCGTGGACTTCGTAACCTACACCGAATCCGATACCAAGCCCCCGCAGGACGTTGTGTTCAACGACATGACCGGTATCTTCAAAGAGGACGTTGCCTCGATTTCCGGTTATCTCAACCGCACCAACACCCCCGGCTTCGACCTTCAGCCCATGGGGCAGATTCGGCTGAATGAGGGCGACCGTCTGGACACCGGCTTCATCGGCGTAAAGGCAGCGGATAAGTACTCCCTGTCCATCTCCACCCAGTGTTCCGATCCCAAGCTGGCCATGCAGTATATGGACTACCTGTTCTCCGAAGAGGGTCACATGCTGGCCAACTACGGCATCGAGGGCGAAACCTATACCATTGAGAACGGCGAGCCTCAGTTCACCGATCTGATTCTCAACAATCCCCAGGGCTTTGACTGGCAGCTGTGCCAGAGCCTGTACATCA
>CAVEIY010000066.1:0-10098 GCA_963615825.1 Flexilinea sp. | reverse complement strand
GATACAAGGGGAGATCAACAATGGTCATTATTATGAAGCCCGGCACCACCCAGGAACGCATCGACGCTCTGGCCCATGAGCTGGAGGTCAAGGGGCTGCGGGTTGGCATTACCAACGGCGTAGGCTGCTCGATTCTGGGTCTGGTGGGTGATACCACCAATTTGGATGCAGACGACCTGATGCTCCATGAGGGCGTTGAGCGAGTAATGCGCGTCCAGGAGCCTTATAAAAAAGCAAACCGGAAGTTCCATCCCGCAGATACCGTCGTCCAGGTTGGCGATGCAAAAATCGGCGGCGGCAACTTCACTGTAATCGCCGGTCCCTGCTCGGTAGAGAACGAGGATCAGATCATTTCCGTGGCAAAGGACGTGCAGAAAAGCGGTGCAAAACTCATGCGCGGCGGCGCCTTCAAGCCCCGCACCTCCCCCTACTCCTTCCAGGGCATGGGCGTCCAGGGCCTGGAGCTGCTGCTGAAGGCCAAAAAGGCAACCGGCCTGCCCATCGTCACCGAAATCATGAGTCCCAAATACTGTGAGATTTTCGAGAACACCGTAGACGTGGTGCAGATTGGCGCGCGGAACATGCAGAACTTCGACCTTCTGAAGGAAGTGGGCAAGATGTCCAAGCCGGTTCTGCTGAAGCGCGGTCTGGCCAACACCTATGAAGAGTGGATCATGTCCGCCGAGTATATCATGTCCGAGGGCAACGAAAACGTCATTCTCTGCGAGCGCGGCATCCGCACCTTTGAAACCTACACCCGCAACACTCTGGACGTCAGCGCCATTCCCTGCCTGCGGAAAATGACGCATCTGCCCATTATCGTGGATCCCAGCCATTCCGGCGGTGCAGCATGGCTGGTAGAGCCGCTCACCATGGCCGCCATTGCCGCAGGTGCCGACGGTATCATCGTGGAGGTTCACAACGATCCTCCTCACGCCAAGTGCGACGGCAAGCAGAGCCTGACCCCCGGCCAGTTCGATGACTTGATGCACAAGGCCAACGCGCTGGCACAGTTCATGGGGAAAACCGTATGAAAACCCTCCACGTCAATATTCCCGGGCGGGAATATGACATTCTTTCCCAGCCCGGATTGCTGGATCAGGCCGGCAGTCTGCTGCGTCCGATTCTAAAAGGCAAAATGGCCGCCATTGTCACCGACAGCAACGTGGAGCCGCTGTATGCCGCCCGTCTTGCCCGCAGTCTCCATCTGGCCGGATTCCAGGCAGCCCTGTTGGAGATTCCAGCGGGTGAAACCAGCAAATGCCCAGAGGTATTGGCCGAGCTGTGGGAGCAGATGATGGACATCGGACTCACCCGCTCCGACGCGGTAATCGCATTGGGCGGCGGAGTCGTTGGCGATCTGGCCGGTTTCGCTGCTGCAACAATTCTTCGCGGCGTTGACTTTGTACAGATTCCCACCACCCTGCTGGCCCAGGTGGATTCCTCCGTGGGCGGCAAGGTAGCGGTGGATCTTCGCGCCGGGAAAAACCTGGCCGGTGCATTTTACCAGCCGAAAATGGTGCTGATGGATCCGGATTGCCTGAAAACGCTGCCGGATCGGGTATTTTCCGACGGCATGGCAGAGGTCATTAAGTACGGCTGCATCTGGGACCGGGCGCTGTTTGACCGGCTCCGGGCGCTTCGGAACCGGAAGGGCATCATGGACCACATCGAGGACATTACCCTTCGCTGCTGCGACATTAAGCGTCAGGTGGTGGAGGAAGATGAGCACGACACCGGCATTCGGATGCTGCTGAACTTCGGCCATACCCTGGGTCATGTCTATGAAAAGGCCTATCAATACGAGAAATACACTCACGGCGAAGCAGTTGCCGCCGGTATGGTTGCCGCTGCAAGGATCGGCGCACAGCTGGGCATTACTCCGGCTTCGGCAGAGCAGGAAATCGCCAACCTGCTGCAAAGCTATGGCCTGCCCATCGCCATCCAGGCATCCGAGCAGGATTATCGGGAGACCCTGGTGAAAGACAAAAAGAGTCAGGGCAGCGACATCAATCTAATTGCCCTCACCGAAATCGGTCACGCCCAGCCCGTTAAAATGCCCCAGGCTAAGCTGCTGGAGCTTGTAAAGGAGTGCATCCTATGAATCTTCGGATTTTTCCCCAATTACTTCACGGCTCCATTACGCCCCCTGCCTCCAAAAGCCAGACGCACCGGCTGATTATGGGTGCTGCGCTTGCCGGTGGAACCAGCACACTCCGCTGCGTATCCGGCAGCAACGACATCACTGCAACCCTGGGCTGTATGGAGGCACTGGGCGCATCCAGCGTGCATTTGGACGACACCACTCTGCAAATCGTTGGAAATGCCGGTCATCCTGCGCCTGCCGGACAGGTGCTGGACTGCGGAGAATCCGGTTCCACCCTGCGCTTCCTGATCCCCATCGCCCTGGCACTCACCGGGGATGTAGCCTTCCGTGGTCACGGCAGACTGATGCAGCGGCCGCAAACCCCCTATTTTGAACTCTTTCAGGAGAAGGGAATCGCCTACTCCCTGGAGGGCGATTTGCTCACAGTTCGAGGCAAGCTGACGCCGGGACAGTATGCGCTGCGCGGCGATGTCTCCAGCCAGTTTATCACCGGCCTGCTTTATGCCCTGCCCTTATTGCCGGGAGACAGCGACATTATCCTCACAACCCAGTTGGAGTCCGAAAGTTATGTCAATCTCACATTGGATGCGCTCCAGCAATTTGGCATCACCATTCTTCCCACTGCCCAGGGCTGGCATATCCCCGGCGGACAGCACTACACTGCCCGGGAGCTTTCCGTGGAAGCGGATTACTCCCAGTCCGGATTCTTCTATGCCGCACAGGGCATCGGCAATCCGATTCAGGTAACCGGAATGAATCCAGGCAGCGTACAGGGTGACCGGATTGTTCTTGCATACATGGAACAGCTCAACGGTTCCGGTCCTGTGGAACTGGATGTGCGGGACTGCCCGGATCTGGTGCCTCCCCTGGCCCTTCGTGCAGCCTTGCGTGCAGGAGAAACCACGGTCATTTCCGGTGCTGCCCGACTTCGGCTGAAGGAAAGTGATCGACTTGCCTCTGTCACTGCCGTTTTAAACGCGATGGGTGCAAGCATCGAAGAAGGCAGCGACTATTTGACCATCCACGGCGTACCCTCGCTGACCGGCAACGTTACCGTGGACAGCTGGGGAGATCATCGGATTGCCATGATGGCCGCCATGGCCGCAACGGTATGCCGCAATCCCATCACCCTCACCGGTGCGGAAAGCGTGAAAAAATCCTACCCCGGCTTTTGGGACGACTATTGCCGTCTCGGCGGCAGCATTCAGGAGGTACCATCGTGAATTACACCATCTTTGGAGAAAGCCACGGTCCGGCCATTGGCGTAGTGCTGGAGGATGTCCCCTCCGGCATTCCCATGGACATGGATTTTATCGCTGGAGAGCTGCGTCGCCGTGCCACCGGAAACAGCCCCCTTTCCACCCCACGAAAGGAAGCCGATCAGGTAGAGGTGCTGTCCGGCGTCTTTGAAGGAAAAACCACCGGCACCCCCCTTTGCATGATGATCCGCAACGGCGACCAGCATTCCAAGGACTATGCCGCCATCCGCTTTCTCGCCCGTCCGGGGCATGCGGATTTGACCGGCTATGTTCGCTACAACGGCTGCAACGACTATCGGGGCGGCGGACACTTTTCCGGACGACTGACTGCACCTTTGGTGGCTGCCGGTGCCGTCGCCAAGCTGATCCTCAGAGAAAAAAGCGTCCAGGCCGCAGCCCATATCGCTTCCGTCGGCACGATTTCCGATACCCCCATTGACCCGGTTCAGCCGGATATGGATACATTGATTACCTGCGGCCAGAAGCCCTTCCCGGTCCTCTCCGACGACCAGGGGCAGCAGATGCAGGACCTGATTCTGGACGCCAAGGCCAGTCTGGACTCCATCGGCGGCACCATTGAATGTGCTGTCACCGGGCTTCCCATAGGGCTGGGTGCGCCGGATTTTGACCGGAATGCAGAGACGGAATTTGCCCGTCAGTTGTTTGCCATTCCCGCCATAAAAGGTCTGGAATTTGGCGACGGCTTCGGACTTTCCACCATGCGCGGCAGTCAGGCAAACGATCCCTGGACCATGGCAGGCGACATTCCGGTTGCTACCACCAATCACAACGGCGGCATTTTAGGCGGAATTACCACCGGCATGCCCATCGTGTTCCGGGTCGCGGTAAAGCCCACTCCCTCCATCGCCCAATCCCAGCACACCATTGATATGGCAGCCCATACGGATGCGGAAATCACCGTACAGGGGCGGCATGACCCCTGCATTGTCCACCGGGCCGTTCCGGTGGTGGAGGCCGCTGCTGCCCTTGCTGCACTGCGGCTGCTGAAACTCTGAAAAGAAGGTGATCGTCATGAGCGAGCTAGATATGATGCGCGGCGCTATTGATGAAATTGATAATCAGATCGTACACCTGTTTGAACGCCGCATGGCCGTAACCCGGCAGGTGGGCGAATACAAGCAGAAAATCTCCATGCCGGTGCTGGACTCCGCCCGGGAGCGAGAGGTGTTGGCCGGAAAAGCCGCACTGGTTTCCGATCCCGGCCTGAAAACCGGCGTAACCCTGCTCTATGAAACCATTATGGGCATCTCCCGGCGGCAGCAGCGGGAAATCGTCCGGGAGGGCGCGGAGGATCCCAATTATGCCCGGTTCCAGCGGGCCTATGTGGGTCGCCGTCAGCCGGTTCAGAATCCTCGGGCGGTCTATCAGGGCTGCCCCGGTGCCTATAGCGAACAGGCAGCTGTGAATTTCTTTGGCCCGGATATTGCCCCGGTTGGCCTGAGAAAGTTTGAGGATGTATTTGTCGCCATCAAAGAAGGAAAAGCAGACTATGGCGTGGTGCCCATCGAAAACAACTCCACTGGCGCCATCCGTCAGATTTACGATCTGCTTTCCCAGTATGAATTCTATCTGGTGGGTGAAACTACCGTTCGGGTGGAGCATTGCCTCATGGCGCCGCCCGGGGCTACACTGGACACCATCACCCATGTCTACAGCCATGAACAGGGGCTATTCCAGTCAGAAAAATTTCTGAACACCCATCCGGACTGGATTCAGACCCCCCTGACCGATACCGCAGGCAGCGCAAAATATGTGGCGGAATCCGGCGACATTACAAAGGCAGCCATCTGTTCTGCCCGTGCTGCGGAAATCTACGGTCTGAACATTCTGGTCACCGGCGTCAACTACAGTGATATCAACACCACTCGCTTTGTGGTGGTATCCCCCTATATGGAGCTGCGGGAGGACGCCGATAAAATCAGCACCATTGTCACCACTCCCCATGAATCCGGCTGTCTCCACGAAATTCTGACCATTTTTGCCGTCAACGGTCTGAACATGGTCAAGCTGGAGTCCCGTCCCATTCAGGGCCGAAGCTGGGAGTATATGTTTTTCCTGGAGTTCACGGGGAACCTGGAGGCCCCGGAGATGGACGGCATTCTGCACGAAATCTCCCAAACCGCCGGAGATTTCCGGGTTCTGGGCAACTTCAAGAGCAATCTGGAGTAAGCCATGGAAAATATCATTCTTTGCGGCATGATGGGCTGTGGAAAAACCACCTGTGCAAAGCTCCTCGGGGATCATCTGGGTCGTAAAGTGGTGGACACCGACGATCTTGTGGTCGAAAAAGCAGGCATGAGCATTTCCGCGCTGTTTGCCCTGCAAGGCGAAGCTGCCATGCGGGATCTGGAAACCCAGGTGGCCCGGGAGCTAAGCCGGAAGCAGGACCTGATTATCGCCACAGGCGGCGGGCTTCCGCTGCGGGAGGAAAATCGCAAGCTCCTTCGCAGCACCGGCATTGTCGTGTTCCTTCAACGGGATCCCGGAGAAATTTACGACACTGCGGACATGTCCGGCCGGCCGCTGGGACAGCAGGGACGGGAAGCGTTTCTCGCCCGCTTTGCCCAGCGGGAACCCATCTATCAGGCGTTTTCTCATATCGTCATTCATGATTTCTCCAGCCCGGAGGCCACCGTGGCGGAGATTCTAACAAAATTGGAGGGAAAGCTATGAGGTTTTTAGTCATCAACGGACCCAATTTGAATTTGCTCGGCTCTCGGGAACCAGAGATCTACGGAAGCAGTGGCTATGATGCTCTGGTTGCCCGGATTCGGGAATCTGCGGCCAGCATGAATGTGGAAGTGGAGTGCATGCAGTCCAATCACGAGGGCGCCATCATCGACGCCATCCACAAGGCCAAGGGCGCATTCCACGGCATCATCATCAATCCCGGCGCCTACACCCACTACAGCTACGCCATTCTCGACGCATTGAAGGCGGTGGACCTGCCTGCTGTGGAGGTTCATATCTCCAACATCCACAAGCGTGAGGAGTTCCGGCATAAATCCGTTACCGCCGCCGGCTGCGATGGTCAGATCTGCGGTCTGGGGCAGTTTGGCTATGTAGCCGCCATGGGCTATCTCATTGAGAAGCTGAGCAGCCATGCAGATTGAGTATCACAACGGCACCCGGCTCTTCTGCGTCATCGGGGATCCCATCGCCCACAGCCTCTCCCCTCTGCTCCATAACACCATGCTGCAGGCGCTGGAAGAGGACGCCCTGTACCTTGCGATTCCGGTTCCCGCCGGTACCGTCGGGGATTTTGCCTCCGCCGCGAAAACCATTGGCATTCAGGGCTTTAATCTGACCATGCCCCACAAGGAGGATATCCTTCCCTATCTCTCCGCCATGACGCCGGAAGCGCAGCGGTGTGAATCCGTCAATTCCGTTCGACTTCGGGACGGAAAACTGGAAGGCCACTCCACCGATGGACTGGGCTTCCGTCAGTCGCTTCAGGATTTCTCCCGGGATTTTCCCGGTCAAACCGTTACAATTTTAGGTGCTGGCGGTGCGGCAAAATCCATTGCTATGACCGCAGTGGACAGCGGCGCGGCAAAGGTCTATGTCGCCAACCGTACGCTTCCCCGGGCGGAAAAGCTCTGTGCTGGCGAGCCGGTAATGGAGGCGCTGTCGCTTCAGGCACTTCCTGAGGTCTTGCCGAAAACCGATCTGCTCATCAGCACACTGCCCATCGGTATGTCCGGTGTCGGCGGAAGTGAGGTGCCAAATCTGGATACGTTAAAATCTGGCGCACTCTGCATGGACTGCATTTATGCCCCAGCTCTGACTCCGTTTATGAAGGAAGCGCACCGCACCGGTCATGAAGCGGGAAACGGCATCGGCATGCTGATTTACCAGGCGATTTTCGCCATGGAGTTCTTTCTGGACCGCCCGTTCTCCGCGGAAACGGTACAAAAGCTTAGCGCACGCCTGCAAAATGCCTGCGGTGTTGATCCCCGCGGTCAAAGCTAAATCAAAAATCCGAAACCCAGTTCAAACCTGGGTTTCGGATTTTTACGCTTCATATTTCCGCTGCAGGTATTCCACCACGTCCGCAATGGCCCCCTGGTCGCAGTCGCAGACAATCACATCTGCGGTATCCAGTGCCGCCTGACTGCTCCCCGCAGGCGTAAAGCCGATTGCAGCCGCCTTCAGCATGGCAAGGTCGTTTTCATTGTCTCCTGCGCAGTAAATATCCTCCCGCTGGACGCTCAGAAGCTCCGCCAGCTTTAACACGCCTGTGCCCTTATTGCAGCCGCCTGGCGTGATCTCCAGCAGCATGGGGTGGGAGAAGAAGATACCATACCGTGTACCAAACCGTGCTTTCATCCACCGCTGCATTTCCTCCAGCTGCTCGTGGCGATCCTCAAATTTGGCATAAACCCAGGGCATTGGAACCTCGCTTAGCTGTGCCGCCTGAGCATGCTGCCCCGTCACCTCCAGATGGATTTTCGTCACCTCATTGGGCCGCACCGCATAGAGCTGTCCCGCTCCGAAGATTTCCACTGCCGCTGTTGGAAATCGCTCCAGCGTCTCGGCAAAGTCCTGCCGCACCTGCTCCGGAAAGTTTGCCTCAAACAGCAGCATTTCCTGATCCAGATCATAAATCTGCGTACCGTTCGCCACAATCACCGGTGCGCCGATTGGCAGCCCCGGAGCCTGCTTCTGTACCGATTCCAGCCCTCTGCCGGACGCCAGGGTAAACTTACCGCCCTGGGCTACAAACCGGGAGAGGGCCGTTTTCGTTCGCTTCGGCAGTCGTTTTTTTCGATCCACAAGCGTATCGTCAAAGTCCGACACCAGCAGCACGCCGTCAAATATCCCCATTTTGTCACCTCATCTTCAGATGAAAAGGGCGAAAACGTCCGATACGTTTCCGCCCTTTCTGCTCTGTTTTAACCGCCCAGATAAGCCTTCTGCACTCTGGGATCGCTGAGCAGCTCTTTTGCATCGCCGCTCATGGAAATCGTACCGGTTTCCAGTACATACGCACGGTCTGCAATGGACAGCGCCACCTGTGCGTTCTGCTCCACCAGAAGGATGGTCGTACCGGCCCGATGCAGCTCCTTGATGATGTCAAAAATCTGCTCTACCAGAATCGGTGCAAGGCCCATGGAAGGCTCGTCCAGCATCAGCAGCTTGGGCTTGCTCATCATGGCACGGCCCATAGCCAGCATCTGCTGCTCGCCGCCGGACAGGGTGCCGGCCGTCTGCTTATAGCGCTCCTTCAAGCGAGGAAACCGCTGATAAACATCGTCGATGGAGCCGGCAATCTCGCTCTGGTTCCGGGTATAGCCGCCCATCTCCAGATTCTCCTGTACCGTCATCTGCAGGAACACACGGCGTCCCTCGGGGCACAGTGCCATACCGTGGGAGACGATCTTATGGGCAGGTACATTGACAATGTTCTTGCCCTCAAATTCAATGCTGCCGCTCCGGGGCTTCAGCAGACCGGATACGGTGTTCAGGGTGGTGGACTTACCGGCGCCGTTGGCACCGATCAGGGTTACAATCTCCCCCTCTTCCACCTCGAAGGAGATGCCCTTAATGGCATGGATGCTGCCATAATATACGTGGAGATCCTCAACCTTCAGCATACTCATGACTTAGCCCTCCTTCTTCTTGCCCAGATATGCCTCAATGACCTGGGGATTGGCCTGAATTTCCTCCGGCGTACCCTTGGCAATGATCTTGCCGTAGTTCAGCACTGCAATGCCCTCGCAGATGCCCATAACCAGGTTCATATCATGCTCAATGAGCATAATGGCAATGTGGAATGTATCGCGGATTTTCCGAATGTTCTCCATCAGCTCTGCCGTCTCAGAGGGGTTCATACCAGCGGCAGGCTCATCCAGCAGCAGCAGGCAGGGATTGGTGGCAAGGGCACGGACAATCTCCAGCCGACGCTGTGCGCCATAGGGAAGCGATCCGGCCTTGTGATCCTTGAGTCCCTCCATGTCGAAAATGCTCAGCAGTTCCATGGCACGCTCGTGAGCCAGCTTCTCGCTTTTCCAGTACCGGGGCAGCCGGAAAATATCGGACACCATGCCGCCCTTCATGTTGTTGTGCAGGCCGACCTTGACGTTTTCTTCTACCGTCAGCTGGTCGAACAGGCGAATATTCTGGAAGGTACGGGCAATACCGGCCTTATTCACCTGAACAGTGTTCATGCCGGAGGTTTCCTTGCCGTCCAGGAGGATGGTGCCGCGGGTGGGCTGATAGACCTTGGTAAGCAGGTTAAACACGGTGGTTTTACCCGCGCCGTTGGGGCCGATCAGTCCGGCAATCTCCGTCCGGCCTACCGTCAGGTTAAAGTCGTCCACAGCGGTAAGACCGCCAAAGTCAATGCCCAGGTGTTTTGCCTCCAGGACCGGAGTTTTATCCAGGTCGCGCTCGGGGATAATGCTGTCGCTGGGTACGGGAACCATCTTACTCATCTGTGCCGCCTCCTTCCGTAGCTTCCGCAGGCTTCTTCTTCCAGAACTTCAAGACGTCCTTGATGCGGTCCCAACCACTCTTCAGGGTGGGGTTATTGGTAACCAGCATAACCAGAATCAGCACGATGGCATAAATCAGCATGCGGTAATCATTCATAGCACGCAGAGCCTCGGGGAGAATAGTCAGCACGGTTGCCGCAATGATGCTGCCGCGGATATTGCCATACCGTGGGAGACGATCTTATGGGCAGGTACATTGACAATGTTCTTGCCC
>CAVEIY010000065.1:2296-10098 GCA_963615825.1 Flexilinea sp. | reverse complement strand
CCAACTGCCACGGTCTTCCCAACTCCGACCACTACACCACCGCCCGGGACCTTGCCATCATCGCCCAGGCAGCGATGGAATATGAGGAATTCCGTGATATCGTCGGCAGTGCAGTCACCACGCTGGCCGCCACCAATGTCCACGGCACCCAGAAGATCACCTCCACCAACGGTGTACTTCCCGGCTCCTCCTATCCCAACTACAGCTATCCCTACGCCATCGGCATCAAAACCGGCCACACCTCCGTAGCAGGCTACTGTCTGGTTTCCGCCGCAGATAAGGACGGACGCCGACTGCTATGCGTGGTCATGGGCTGCGGCAGCCGAACCGCCAGCTTCTCCCAGACCATTCGACTGTTCGACTGGGGCTATGACAACTATGACGCGCTGACCTTCGGCGCAGAGGTTCCGGACCCCGAGCTTCCGGATGAATCGGACAATCAGGACTCTCTGCTGGAGGAACCGGAAATTCTTTCCGTTCAGGAAACTGCCGCCCCCTCCCCTACCCAGAAAATTCTGGAGGTTCCTGCTGCCGCCACATTAGAACCTGAGGCGACGCCCACCCCCAGTGCTGCTGCCTCCGTGGATACCAGTGCAATGCTGCCCATTTTGATGGTACTGGTTGTTGCCGTACTGCTGATTGTGGTGCTCATCATTGTTATGATCATCCTTTTGATCCGTCGCAGACGAGATTAAACCAAAAACGCCCTGAGAACTTGATGAAAATCAAATTCTCAGGGCGCTCTTTTTATTGATGACCGTATACCCAGGCCGTGGGCAGCCTTCTCCCCTCCGGCAATGCCGAATTGGAGCAGCGGGTAACATACTCTCCCCGGTAATACAGGATTGCACTGGTGCCTCCATCCAGATTCATCGCCTGGACGCATCCGTACTCCAGCAGCTTCTCCGCAATGGGCGCAATTCCGCAGCCAATACTGTCTGTCATGCGTCCCTCTATTACAACCATCATGCTCTCCAGCCGGTCACTCTGTCCAATCACCGCACGGGGCTGCGGTGTATTCCAGCTGCCGTCTCCTGCAACGTTTTTCCCGTCTACAATCAGTGCAGGACCAAATTCGCAGGCGTCTCTGGTGCCATCTCCCACCGGATCGGCGGAATCTACAAGATACATTCTGTCATCCTGCCGCAGCTCCAGGCGCTTTCTTCCGTTTTCGGCCATCTGGGTTCCAAGAACCGTTCCGCTGCAAATTGCCAATCCGGAGAGCGTGCCTCCATCGCTGTTTCCATCGTCCAGAAACGCGCTGCCAGTCAACGCCAGAAGTCCGCTGTTTTCCTCGCAAATTGCCCCGACTGTTTCGCCGGATGCCGGCAAGGTAGACGCTGCACACAGCCGAAGCTGCGCCGTATCCTTGCAGACTGCCAAGATGCCTCGGCTTGAAGCTCCGCCGTCCTCCAGTACCAATCGGATCAGCAGAATGCCATTTTTCGCATCCAGTGCCAGCACCTGATCCCCCTGAGTGGTTTCAATCTCCGTTCCGGCGTCCTCCAGTCCCGCTTCGTTGATCTGAATCCCACTCCAGCCCTGGTTTAACACCTCAGGATGCGCCGCAACATACGCCTCCATAGACGCTCGGTCCAGCTGATAGAAGCAGTCAAAGAACCGCTCCTGCTCTGAGGCTTCCTGTGTACTGTCCTGATTCTCTGGAACGGGTGCTGTGGATGCAGCAGGTGCGTCCGGAAGCTGCACAGGACCTTGCTCTGCCGTACTGGCCGAAAACCGAATCAGCAGGGAGCCGGAAAAGGCCAGCAACAGCGCGGCACACGCCGCAATGGACACAGCACGCACCCACCTGGGCGGCTTTTTTTCGCCCCTGGGCGCTGCATCCTCCAGCCAGTCCTCTCGGATATCCGCCAGCGCTTCAATGATTTCTATTCCCTTCATTGTACGACTCCCTCCTGTTCTAAATATCGTTTCAGCCGCTTTCTGAGTCGATGGAGCATGGAGCGCACCCCGGCTCCGGTCAGCCCCAGTTCCCTTGCAATGTCCTGTGCAGAATCAAAATACCAGTATCGTCGCAGAAAAACCCGTCGCTGCACATCGGTCAGCTGGGATAAAAACCGGTCAAGCAGCTCCCGAAGCTCCTGCTGCTCCAGCTGTTCTTCCGGGCTTTTTCCAGCACATAGGACTCCCTCAAGCTCCTCCAGGGCGCAGGTCAGCTGTCCGCCGCCCCGTTTTCCCGCCTGGATGCTCCGCCACCGATCAATGGCAAGGCTCCGGGTGATTCGGGAGAGATATGCCCCCAGCCGCTGGGGCTGCTTGGGCGGTATGGTATTCCACAGGTCAAGATACGCATCATTGACACATTCCTCCTGGTCCTCCCGGCGCGGCAGAATATTCCCCGCCAGCCGAAGACACATCCACCGGTATTTTTCATCCGTCCTGGTAATGGCCTCTTCCTGCCGCTTTAAATACAGCGCCACAATCTCTCTGTCGTCCATTCTGCTTGCCTCCTTTCCTCTGTCTCTACACAATAAGGCGGATTTTATCCCGAAAGTGTTTTACATTTTTGAAAAAAATACAGTGCCGCCCGTCCGAGCAGCACTGTATCATTCCATCATCAGATTTTCCGGATCACTCGTACATCCTCGTCCAGATTGGGAGACATAGGCATCTGCCAGCCGAAATGGTCGGTATGGAGCAGATGATGCGCCGTTTCTCCACAGGGCTTCCCAAGGAATTCTCCGTAGAGCGCCTGAACCTCCGGATTCTCGTGGGAGAAGCGCATGACGTTCTTCTGGTCGTAATGATAGAGCACCTGGCCGCGTTCTCCGGCCCGTTCCTCATTGTAGTGGATGGGCTGACCACCGCCGCCGACGCAGCCGCCGGGACAGGCCATCACTTCCACAAAATCATACTGCACCTCTCCGCGGCGCAGGGCACGAATCAGCCGTCTTGCATTTCCAAGCCCGCTGACCACTGCCGTCCGCACTCTGACCCCCGCAACATCATACTCCGCTTCCTTCCAGCCGTCCATGCCGCGAGCGCCCAGGAACGTCTTGTCCGGGTCGGGATTGGTACCCGTGAGCACATAGGCGCAGGTCCGCAGCGCCGCTTCCATGACGCCGCCGGTCACGCCAAAGATCACCGCAGCGCCGGTTCCGGTGCCAAGAGGCGAATCAAAGTCAGTCTCAGGCAGCGCCGCCACATCCACCTGATCGGCGGAAATCATCCGGCAGATCTCCCGGGTGGTAATGGAGTAGTCCACATCCTTCCCCGCTCCGGCATCGTTGATATTGGGAATATCCACCTCTGCCTTTTTGGCCACACATGGCATCACCGAGACGCAGACAATATTCTTGGGATCTACGCCGATTTTCTTTGCAAAGTAGGTTTTGGTCACTGCACCAAACATCTGCTGGGGAGATTTTGCGGTAGAAAGCTCACTCACCATGTCCGGATACTGGGATTTCAGGAACCGAACCCAGCCGGGGCAGCAGGAGGTAAACATAGGCATTTTATGTTCCTTGCCGTCCTGCATCCGCTGGAGGAACTCCGTCCCCTCCTCCATAATGGTCAAATCCGCAGAGAAATTGGTGTCGAATACATAGTCCACGCCAATGCGTTTCAGCGCCGTGACCAGCCGCTTCTCCGTGGCAACCTCCGGAGGCAGATCAAACACCTCGCCCCAGGCCGCACGCACCGCAGGAGCCACCTGAACCACCACCACCTTGCTGGGATCGTTCAGCGCACCGCCCAGTCCAAAAATTGCCTTGGTATCGTCCCGGGACCGCAGGGCATTGACCGGACAGTGGGTAATGCACTGGCCGCAGAGCGCACAGTCCGCCCCCTGAATGGTCCGTCCGCCGGAAACGCCTACCGTGGTATGCGCGCCGGTTCCAACCATATCCCAAATGCCCAGCGTCTGCACCTTTTCGCAAACCGATACGCAGCGCATGCACTTAATACACTTTGACTCATTGCGGATCAGCGGGAAGCTGTTGTCCCAGTTGTCCGCGGGATAAACATGCCGGAAGTTCATGGTATCGTCCATATTGATGGAGTTTGCCACTTTTTTGAGCTGACAGGTCTTATCCCGGTTGCAGGCGGGACAGTTGATGCGATGCTGGCTCAGCAGCAGCTCAATATTGGTGCGCCGCGCCTCCCGGACCTTTTGAGAGTTGGTGCAAATCACCATTCCCTCGGTACACTGGTTGTTGCAGGCTGTAATCAGATGATCCGCTCCCTCCAGCTCTACCACGCAGACTCGACATGCGCCAATTTCATTGATGCCCTTCAGAAAGCAGAGAGTAGGAACCGGAAAGCCTGCGGCCTTTGTTGCCTCCAGAATGGTGCTTCCGTCGGGAACTGATACGGGAATTCCGTTAACCGTTACATTTACCATTCGTTTCTTCTGCCTCCCTTAAAGATTCCACAGCCAAAGTGATCGCAGCGCAGGCAGCGGCTTGCCTCCTGGCTGGCGTCCTTGGCGGTCATGGGCTTTTCCATCAGGTCAAAATCGTCCTTCCGTTCTGCCGCAGAGCGCTCGGACAGATTGATTCTGCCGCAGTATTTGTGATCCCGCAGGCTCACCTCGGGGATTTCCACATCCACGGTAATCTGGTGATAATAGCCCAGATAGTTGTCAATATTCGCCGCTGCTACCTTACCGGCTGCAATGGCACGAATGGCGGTTTTCGGACCGGTCACGCAGTCGCCGCCGGCAAATACGCCCTCGGCATTATCCACCGCTGTCCACTCCTGGGCATCAATCACGCCTCGCTTAATGGGAATGCCCTCCTCGGCAAAATACTGGGTGTCGATGGACTGTCCCACCGCCACTACAACAATATCGCAGGGAATCAGCTCCGGCGCACGTCCGCTGCCCACTACATCGGCGCGGCGATCGTGGATTAGGCCCACTTGCTTGGGTTCGGTCCAGAGTCCAATCACCTGACCGTCCCGGTTGACCTCAATACTCACCGGCGCATGGAGATCCAGCATCTCTGCGCCTTCCTCCAACGCACCCTGAACCTCTTCGGTCTGGGCCGTCATGTCCACCACTCTCCGGCGATAGACAATGGATACCTTTTCTGCGCCGCAGCGAATGGCACTTCGGGTGCAGTCCATGGCAACGTTGCCGCCGCCGACCACGCAAACCCGCTTTCCTTTGAAGTCCGGCATAATTCCGTCGCCAATGGCACCCATCATGTCCACCGCTGACAAAACGCCCTCGGCATCTTCATTGGGAATGCCCAGCTTTTTATCATCGTGCGCACCGATGGAGATAAATACGGCGTCGTAATCCTCCCGCAGCCGTTCCATGGAGATCATGCCCTCGCCCTTGCCCACGCCGGTTTCCCGCCGGACCTCAACGCCGGTGGACAGGATGCAGTCGATATCTGCCTGGAGCCGTTCCCGGGGCAGACGATAGCCGGGGATGCCATAGCGGAGCATGCCGCCCAGGTGCTTTCTCTTCTCGAAAATCGTACACTGATGTCCCATCAGCTGAAGATAATATGCCGCCGACAGACCGGAGGGACCGCCGCCGATAATGGCCACCCGCTTGCCTGTTGCCTCGGCACAGGCCGGAGCCGGTACCGTTCCGGCATAGTTGACCGCAGCCAGCTTCAGGCCGCGAATATTGATCGGTGCGTCCAGCAGCGTTCTGCGGCACCGGCTTTCACAGGGATGCTCGCAAATCATAGCGCAGGCCACCGGCAGCGGATTGTCCTTCCGAATCAGCCGCACCGCATCGGCATACCGCTCCTGCTCCACCAGCGCAACATATCCGGGGATATCCACACCGGCAGGACAGCTTGCCACACAGGGAATGGACTGGGTAATCAGGCTGGAGCAGTGGTGGTGCTGCACGTGCTCCACATAGTCCTCCCAGCAGCCGTCGAGACTCCGGAGAATCATCCGCGCCGCCTCAACGCCAAGAGCGCAGTCCGCGGAATCCTCAATAATCCGCGCAGTATTGCGAATCTGCTCCAGGGTTTCCATGGTGGCCGTATTGGACTGGACCTCATAGATCATATTGGCAATCTGGGTCAGTCCAATCCGGCACGGGACGCATTTTCCGCAGGTCTGGGCACGACATAGCTTCAGGAATGCCGAGGTCAGATCCACAGGACAGATGCCCGGGGGACTGGCAATGATACGGCGCTCCATATCGGTGTAGATTCCCTCCATGGTAGTCTGCACCCGGGACGCCGACTTAATGGTAAGTCTGCTCATATGTACCTCACTTTCGCCGCTGAACGGGGCATAAAATACAAATTTGGCCGCTGCTTTGTCTGCGGAGCAAACCGCCGCAAAAACAGTCTTATATGATATTATAGCAAATCGTCTTTTTAAATACCTTGTGCTGATTTTACAAACTTGGCCATATTCTTCGGGTATTATGCCAATTACCACGCCGTCATTTTCGTGTTCTGCAATCTTTCTGTTACATTTTGATACGTTTTCAGTTCCCGCCCTTGCATGGAATGTGCAGCTATGATATGATAAGTGTACCTATGACCGAAAAGAGGTATTTATTTTGAATTATGCAGAACAGGTGCTTACCGAGGTACGCCGTGCCATTGTCGGTAAGGACGATATGATTTTGAAAACCTTCCTCACCATGCTCGCCGGCGGCCATCTGCTGCTGGAGGACAAGCCTGGTGTGGGAAAAACCACGCTGGCTGTCGCCTTCTCCAAAGCGCTCCAGCTGGACTATCGCCGGATGCAGTTTACCCCGGACGTGATGCCCACTGACGTCACCGGCTTTACCGTTTACAATAAGGAGCGCGGTACCACCGAATATCAGGAGGGCGCCATCCTCTGCAATCTGTTTCTGGCTGATGAGCTGAACCGTGCTTCCTCCCGGACCCAGGCTGCCCTGCTGGAGGCCATGGAAGAGGGCCAGGTCACGGTAGACGGCGTAACCCATCCGCTCCCCCGTCCGTTTATGGTCATTGCTGCGCAGAACCCCTATGGTTCCTCGGGTACGCAGCTACTGCCGGATTCCCAGATGGACCGGTTTATGATGCGTCTGTCCATGGGCTATCCCGCTCCCGAAAACGAGCTGGAGCTGCTCCGCCGGAAGCAGGCCTGCAACCCGCTGGACAATATCACTGCTGTGGCCGATCAGAACGTCATTGCCGCCATTCAGGATAAGGTAGCAAATACCTATGCCTCCGACGACATTTTTAAGTACATCGTCCGTCTGGTAACTGCTACGCGGAATCATCCGGATCTTCGTCAGGGTGCCTCTCCCCGTGCCTCTGTGGCACTGGCCTCCATGAGCCGTGCGGTGGCGTGGGTACAGGGCCGTGATTATGTCATTCCCTCCGACGTGCAGTTCATCTTCACCGATACCGTGGCGCACCGTCTGCTGCTGACCCGTCAGGCCGAGCAGGATCAGAAAAACGCCCGGGATATCTGCAACGCCATTCTCCACAAAATTCCTGCGCCTAAGGTCAAGTGAGGCTCCTATGCTGAAAAACCGTATCATTTATGTGGCAGTGCTGCTGATTCTATGTCTGTTCCGCATTGCCTATACGGGGTATGTGGCCGGTATGCTGCTGATTATGGCGCTGATTCTGCCGGTGTTCTCCTGGCTTCTCAGTCTGCCCGGTGCGCTTTACACCCAGGTGCTGCTTACCGTTCCGGATCAGGTGGTCCGCGGCGGCGAGGCAACCCTGACGCTGACCCTGCGCCAGAGTCGCCTGTTTGCCACCGGCGCCGTTCGTGGAAAGCTCCGTACCACCAGCGCGCTCACCGGTGAGGTCAAAAAAATTCGGCTCAAAAGCGTATACGACGGATTTCCGCTGGATACCTCTCACTGCTGCCAGTAT
>CAVEIY010000065.1:0-2286 GCA_963615825.1 Flexilinea sp. | reverse complement strand
TGCCAGTATGAATGCTCGTTAAAGGGACTGCGGATTCTGGACCTGATGGGGCTGTTTCCCATGCCGGTGAAAAAAGTCGCTCCGGTGACAGTCACCGTTGTTCCGTTTCCCTCCGAGCCGCCGGAGCATCCAGATTGGTCCGGCGGTTCTCAGCTGGTGGCCCGTCCGTTTTCCGGCGGCGGCAACCCCTATGATCTCCGGGAATACCGTACCGGCGATACGCTGCGCTCCATTCACTGGAAAAAAAGCGCCGCGCTGGACAAAACCGTGGTGCGGGATACTCTGGAGCCAGTGGAGCGTATCGCCCCCATTTGGCTGGACTGGTGTGAGGATGCCGACGGGCGGGATCTGGTGCTGGATCAGCTGGCCTGGTGCCTGATCTATCTGAACCAAAACCATGCAGGACTGACCCTGCAATGGCTGGACCTTCAGGGCAAGCAGCAGGTTCTCTCCGCACTGCCCGGTGAACTGGATCAGGTTATGACCCGGATGTTGGCGCAGCCTGCCGGTCAGCGGGTTTCTGCTGCACGGCTTCGTCCCGGTGAGATTCTTCTGTCCGCCGGTGTTGGAGGGGAGGCGGTCAGCTCATGAAAACCACCGCAAAATGGCTGATTCAATCTCTGCTGGCCGCAATGGGCGCATTGGGCACGGTACTTTGCTTTACCTCCGCCTTTTCTATCTCTGTCAGCGTTCCCGTTCTTACGCTGCTGAGCATCTCTTCCGCCCTGCTGTTTACCTTCTGCTTTATGCATAAAAAGGCGCTGTGGGTTCTGATTCCGGCACTGGTGATCTTTCTTGCCGCGCTGATCCTCACCGAGCCTTTTGCCTCGATGAGTCCCACATTTATTCAGGTAGTGCATAACGTTTTAAGCCGTTTTTCCTCGGCCTATCCCAATTTCTCCTTTGCCATTCCCGCAGCGCCGGATCCGGATCTGCCGCAGAATACCACGCTGTTCTTCTCCGTGATCGTCGTGCTGCTATCCCTTTGGATGGCGTGGGGTGTGGGCTATCGTTCCTGCCTGATTGCAGTGGCCGGTACGCTTCCGTTCCTGCTGCTGTGCGTGATTATCAACGACACACCGCCTCATGCGTTCCCGCTGGTAATGCTGCTCTCCGTCTGGGTTACGGTGCTGCTTTCCCGGGAGCGTCCGGGAGAGCCGGCCAGTATGGATGCACTTCGCACCGTGCTTGTCCTGTTTTCCGTGGTGGTATTGCTGGGTGTAATCGGCTTTGTTTATCCCAAGGACGATACCACCAATGAAAAGCTGCCGGAAACCCTACAGACCATTCTGGATCATCTTCCCGGTCCTGTGCAGAATGCCCTTTCCCCCAACAGCAAGGGCAGCATTTCTCAGGAGCTGGGGGCAGATACCGGCAAAGTGCTGGATTTGACCCAGCAGGGCACCCGGGAGCGGAAGGATACGGTGATGATGCAGCTGAGCACCACCCAATCCGGTCCGCTGTATCTTCGCGGCGCCGCTAAGGACATCTATACCGGCAGCAGCTGGGAGTCCAGCGACGAAGCCACCCAGGCCGAAAGCGTCTATGCGCAGACCTCCCTGGGCACCGCCTTTGGTACTGACAATCAGGCCGCCGTACAGATCAAGAATTATCGGGACAACGCCACGGTGCTGTTCGCGCCTTACGGGTATATCAGCTGCACCAGCGCCGATGACATTTTAAGCGACCTCCGCATCGAAATCGGTGAAAACGACTATGTGATCTACTACTGGCCCGGCGTCCGAACCCTGGATATCACCCAGGAAACCGGGCGGGTCAATACCGATTATGACCAGTATGTGCAGCAGCATTGCCTCCAGCTGCCCGATGGCGTACAGGAAGAGCTTTACAACCTGGCGCTTAGCTCCGGCTACGATCCAAATATGTCCACAGCCCAGACCATTGCCTGGGTCGCGGAGTTCATTCGCAGCATCGGCACCTATAAGCTGGACGTTGCACGGCAGCCTACAAATTTTGATTTTGCTCTGTATTTCCTGGAGCAGAGTCGTGAGGGCTATTGTGTTCACTTTGCCACTGCGGCTGCGGTGATGTACCGTGCTTTGGGAATTCCCGCCCGTTATGCCTCCGGCTACCGGGTCACCGTCACAGAGGACAGCATGGTAACCGACGTCACCGATCAGGACACCCACGCCTGGGCAGAGGTGTATCTCAGCGGCCTGGGCTGGATTCCTGTGGAAACCACCCCCGGCTTTGGCGAGACCTCCATGCTGCCCGAGGTGGAAAACGACGTAGAAACGCCGCCCACCTCCACGCCCACGCCTTCTC
>CAVEIY010000064.1:0-10211 GCA_963615825.1 Flexilinea sp. | reverse complement strand
CGGGGGTGTAGAGGGTGGAGATGATAACCAGTGCGTTGAGAGTCAGCACCACGAAGGTGTCGATGAATACGCCGATCATTGCGACGCAGCCCTGCTCATGGGGATTCTGGACATTGGCCAGTGCATGAGCATGGGGGGTGGAACCCATGCCGGCTTCGTTGGAGAACAGGCCGCGCTTTGCACCCTGGGTCATGGCAATCTTGATGGCTGCACCGAGTCCGCCGCCGATGATGGCCTGGGGCTGGAAAGCGTACTTAAAGATCATAGCGAAGGTTGCGGGGATGTACTTAATGCGCACAATCAGAACGAACAGTCCGCCTACCAGGAACAGCGCTGCCATAATGGGAACGATCTTCTCGGTGACAGAGGCCAGACGGCTGACACCGCCCAGAAAGATTACGGCGCAGATGGCGACCAGTACAATACCAACAATCCAGGAGGGAATGCCGAATGCGGTGTTGAAGGTGGAGCCGATGGAGTTGGACTGCACCATGCAGCCAAAGAAGCCCAGGGCCAGGGTGATGGCAACGGCAAAGAAGCCGGCCAGGAAGCGGCCAAAGCCGCCGGTAAATGCAGTACGGATGTAGTAAACAGGGCCGCCCTTGATGGAGCCGTCAGCACCCTTTCTGCGGGTCATGATGGCCAGCGTTGCCTCGGCATAAATAGTTGCCATGCCGAAGAATGCAATGATCCACATCCAGAAGATTGCGCCGGGGCCACCGGTGAGAATTGCGCCGGATGCACCGACGATGTTACCGGTACCAACCTGGGCGGCAATGGCGGTGGCCAGCGCCTGGAAGGAGGTCATGCTGTGGGTCTGCTTTTCTCCCTTGAGGGAGAGGTTGCCGAATACCCGGCGCATGCCTTCACCGAAATAGCGCACCTGGACGAATTTCGTCTTGACGGAGTACCAAAGACCTACCGCAATCAGCAGAATAAACAGGATGTAGTCTGACAGGTAGGCGTTAATGGTCTGTACGATGGATAGTAGTGTCATGTCCTTTTTCCTCCTTAAAATGAAAAAAAGTGACCGAAACGGTCACTCTGAAAAAGATACAGACAAACAGGCACCCCGATATCCCGCGGAGATAGAGGATGTATGTTCTCTGTCTGTTTGCCTGAGAGATTCAGCCCCAATGGGACCTTACACCTTCGGCACTCACATCGGTGAGATTTTCCAGAGCGTCCTCGATCTCCAGTCTTCAAGCGAATTCAAGAGACTTCACCGGACGTGAAATATACTAGCATATGAAAGAATTCCTGTCAATATGCAATTTAACATTTTACCACGGTAGAGACTTACAATTTTTCTGCAAATAAAACGATGCATTTGCAACAAGGTGTTCAATTCCTGCATAAAAAGACAGAGAGCAAAGCAAGGGGCGCGCTGCACAATTGCTGTGCAGCACGCCCGCTTTGTTACTTGGTTTGATCGCCAACCCTGCGCTCAGTGCAGAAGCTGGCAACACAGGTAAACAGCTTGTCTCCCTGGGGACGCATATTGATGGATTTGCAGCGGTCGCAATAGCTGTAGGCCAGAGAGGCTTTCAGCGGGAACTGGCCGTTGCCGGTGATATACACATGGCTGTCGGCGGGAACCTCGGGGATGGTTTCCAGCGGCAGTTTTTCGATATCATAGTTGTGCGGACCATTCACCGTGGGCTTGGTGGGGTCATCCGCCTGATACTCGATATAGGTGTGGTCGCCTTCGGTACGGACGGAGAACTTGATATCGCCCTTGGGATTCTCCTTGCCCATGGGCAGGTAATAGACGGGGAAATCCTTGCCGATGGCGGGGATGGAATACATGGCCTGCTCGGGGTACGCCACGCATGCCATTGCGCCGATCACTGCCTCGTTGCCGACGCCGGTAATCACATGCATGGCGCCCTTCTTCACCTTGCCGCTGGCATAAATGACAGCGTTGCGGAGATAGATTGCATTCCAGTGATCGTTTCCATGGGGGGGACCGCCGGGACCACCGGGTGCGCCGCCGGGACCACCAGGACCGCCAGGTGCGCCGCCGGGACTGCCTGCAGCGGACTTTTCAGGCTTACCGCCACCGGGTGCGCCGCCAGGACCGCCGGGTCCACCGGGACCACCCATCTGCATGGGAATATCCACGGCGCCGACAATCTTGCCAAAGCGCTCAATATTCAGGCTGACCTTCAGTTGGGCTTTCTTGGTGTAGGTATTGTTGTCGTCCATGGTCTGATAGGGCAGCGGGAACGGGACGGAATTCTGCACCAGCTGTACAGGCGTATAGTCCGAATGTAAGGGGCCGCCATCTTGAAGCCAAAGACCGGTGCCGGATTCTGGAGGATCCAGTGTGGGCTTGGCAGCAGCGCCGCCGGGAGGAGGGCCGCCGGGACCGGCCTGGGGATTTACCAGCTGCTCGTATTTGCTGTGGGCCTGATTGCCGTCATCGAAGGAGCCGCCCAGATCCGGGCAGACCTGCTCATGGAGATACTTCCACTCGCCGTCCTCAAAGATGAAGTCGGAACCGTAGCGCTCCCAAAGGGTCATGCAGCGGCATTTGAGGTTTGCATTCAGGGTGGAGAACAGCACACCCGGGGTCAGGAACGAAGCGCGTGCGGTGCCGCCATCGTCCGCTACCTCTACAATGTCGGTGGCCAGGGTATGCATGGCAAGCTCTCGGCAGGCACGCGCGTCAAAATGGCCGATTTCCGGCAGAATGTTCAGCATCTGCTGATAGCCGCGCTGGCCGCCGCAGTTATAGGTGGTTACGTTGTTGTAATAAACGCTGTCATACCCGCGCATTCTACCAAAGGAATGCGCCCAGGAGGTATCATCGCTGTGGGACCAGACCTGCCCCCATTCCTCATCGCCAAAGGACTTTGCGTGGAGGAATGCGTGACGGGCGTGGAGTGTTTCGGCAGCCTGTGCGCCCTCTGCATTGTGAATACGCTGTTCCAGGCTCAAATAGCTTTTTCTCATGGGATCGCCTCCTTATGCGTCGTAGTTGGGATGCCCCTCGGGACCATAGCTCAGTTCGTCCGTAAACGTCTCATAGGGACCGTTCAGGGGCGGATAGTTGTCGCACCAGGTATAGGAGGGATCATGGGTCAGCATGGGAATGGTGGGGGTGCCGAAGTCAATCTCATCCCGACCGGTGCCGCGGATGTAGATGGACTGAAGCTCGCCCACGGAATGGCCGGTTTTGTTGATAAAGTCGTTGGAGAAAATCACATGCCAGATCTTCCAGCCATTCGGCTCTTTGATAAAGTCGGCGCAGATCTTTTGGCAGTTCCAGGTGCAGTCTGCCTCGCCATCGGACAGGGGGTAGCAGTCGGTGCCAATGGAATACCAGGTGCCCTGTGCCGTTTTGCCATCCTCTGCCAGCGTGACATTTGGGGTGGACAGGGGATGGAACAGGAAGCGCCCGTAGCCGGAGGGCGCGTCAGGCTTTCCAATGGCAGCAAGCTCCTGGCGAACCCGCGCGTCGTACTCAGTGACATAATAGCGGCGAATCTCGTCCATGCCGACGTAGTAGCCCCAGTTTTTACCGAAGGATGCAGTGGCCTGGTTTTCGGGAAGCTGAACCCACAGGTCCTCCAGCTCCTGCGCATGCTGCTCCTGTGCCTCGTAGATGGTACGGCGGCTCATCAGGTCCTTGATGGTTTCAATGTCCCAGACCCGGAGGATGCGTTCCTCATTGGAACGGGTAACGGTTTTCTTCTTTGCCATGGTTCTCCTCCTTATATTCCGTAGCTGAAGGTCTCAGCAAAGGTGGTATAGGGCTTGGGCAGCGGCGGATAGACGGTGGCGCTGCGGGTGCCGGAATAGGCCTCGTGCAGCGTGACCTTGGTGCCCGGCTCCGGCGGAGTCAGACCGCGGAGCGCCTCAAACTCCGTAAGATCGGGGAACTCCGGTACATCGGGCTTGCCCCACTGGCTGCCAGCCTGGGCATTGACGTCCTCCAGATACTGCATATGGAGAATCTTCCACTGGTCGTTTTCATAGACAAAGTCCATGCAGATGGTGCCGTAAATCCAGTTGGAAACGGGGCCGCGGGTATCCACTGTGGTGTTGTAGCCAAAGATGCAGCAGAATGCCTTGGCGGTTTCACCGTCCTCTGCCACCTCGATGACATAGTTGCTGATGGATTTCAGCTCCAAAAGACCAACGCCGAAAATCTCTTCGTCGGTTTTTCCCTCAAATTTCTCCGGGAACTTGGCGCGCAGGCACTGGGCGACCTTGGCCGTATAGCCGGGGAACCATCCAAAATAGGCTCGGACCTGCTCCTGACCCACATACCAGCCGCCGTTTACGCCATAGCAGATATCGTCGCGGGTGGACCAGAGATCGTCTACAATGGCTGCTTCCTTTTTCAGCAGCAGGTAGTGCATGAATTTACCCATCTGATTTTTTACGTCTCGCCGGTCCTCCCAGCGCTCCACCAGATGCTCGACTTGCAGATTTGTCATAGGGTTACCTCCTTCTATCGCTGGGGCAGGCTTTTGCCTGCCCCGGTATTTAGATTACTGGTTGCTGAGATAGCGGCCGTAGGCCTGCTGCATGGCGTCCAGGGCCTCCTGAAGCCGCATGCCCTCGATATCGGTGACATAGGCAGCATAGCTCTCGGGGGTCAGTTCCACGGCACCGGTGACGAATTTCAGGGCCATTTCGCCCACATGGGTGGTGATATCACCCATGGCGGTGGTCACGACGTCGGCCTCGGCTGCGGTGAGCTTTGCGCCGCTAGGGATGTCAGAGGTGACAACGGTGCTGGGATCGTCTGCGGTGATGAGCCACTCGGTATATGCCGCCTTCTGGAGATCGGTGAACTCCAGGTCATACTTGTGGAGATCATAGATAAAACCGCCGCTGGTGCAGAGATATACGCCGTTTGCCATTTTCAGCGAGGGAAGGCCAAGATCGTTGTTGACGATGATGCCGCCCAGTACAGGGTTGCCGTTTTCGTCATAGTCAAAGGTTTCGCCCTCATAGCCATAATTGATGAACTGGGTCAGATCGGGGTTATACCACATATCGCACCAGGAAAGCGCCAGCGCCACATCGTCGCACTGCTCGGAAACGGAGAAGCCGCCGGTGCCGGCAGAGGTCAGCTGCTTTTCCATATAACCGGAGCGCTGGGCGTCGATGCCGGGATCGCCCATCAGCGCCAGCTCAGAGTTGGGATTGATGGAGGTGAGCAGTTCCTGATAGGTCTTGATGTAGGAAAGGTCGGAGAACCAGATGCCGGTCTGCTCGGTGGAGATGATGCTTTCGTCGGGGAGATTGGATGCCTGAGAGACAAAGTTGGGGTTAATCAGCCCCTCCTGATACCAATCCCGGAACATGCACAGATAGTCATAGTAGGCGTCGGAAATAGTAGCAAGTTCCACCTGGTCGGTTTTCAGGTCCACATAGAAATTGTTGGCGTCTGCTACGGCGGGAATGCCGTAGCCTGCGGACATTAGACCCCAGGGAGAAAGCACCTGATAGGGCATGACATAGGGATCGGTGACGTTGTAGGCATTTTTGAACGCTGCCAGCACGTTATGCATTTCGTCATAGCTGTTGGGCATATCGAGGCCCAGATCATCCAGCCAGTCCTGACGGATCAGCAAACCACTTTCTGCAGCCTGACCGATGGGAATGTCGATCCGCGGCATGTTGAGGATATGACCCTCCAGGGTTTCCAAATCGCTGCGAATCTGGGAATACTGATCCAGCAGTGCCATGAAATTGGGCACGCTGTCGGGATACTCTGTGAGATCCACCGCAATGCCGTCCTCATAGGCCTGATCGGCGGTGTCATAATAGTTCAGGGCGTCGTTGATGATATCACAGTAGTCGCCGCCGGCAATCATCAGGGTGAAGGTGGTGGCGGCGTCCATCATGTTGACCATCTGGAAGTCAATATGGACGTTGGTAATCTCCTCGAACTTCTGATAGAGCAGGCTCATATCGTTGGGGGAGTCCATAATGGCGGCCAGAGGTGGGGGCTGGGTATAGAACATGGTGAGGGTAACCGGCTCCTGGGAGAGCGGCTCGAATACGGACCAGTCAAAGTCCTTGTCGCCTGCTACGGGACCCTCAATGGCTTCTTCCTCCTCTTCCTGGGTGGAGACAGAAGCCTCTTCTACGGACGGTTCTGCCTGGGGCGTTGTTTCCGGTGCGGAAACGGATGCAGGAGCAGGGTCAGGGGCGGAGGGGGCCGCGCTGCTGTCGGTGGTGCTTCCGGATTTGCTTCCGCAGCCGGACAGGATGGTCAGGGCCAATGCGGCTGTCAGCAGAAGCGCCAGCAGTTTCTTTTTCATGTTGTGTCCTCCTTTATAAAATGGTTTTTACAGCTCGGAACCTGGTCAGGGAACCGAATGGGATGACTCCATTGTACCGAAATGTTTTGTTTTCGGTAAAGAACCAATACCCCACCTTTTGCCATGATTCTTTACCTTTCCTCAGAGCAAAAACAGGGAGAAGGTAAAAAATCGGGAAATGATATCCGGAGTTCGCCTTTTGATTGGTAGAATGTCGGTATCTTCGTTGAAAAATACCTGCAAAAACGGTAAAATATCCGTAAGGAAACGGAAGAAAAGGGGGCGAAGCATAAATGGTGGGCATGCTATTGGCGGGAATTCTGATAGGCGCTGTGGCGGCATGGTTTGTGATGCGGCGACAGAGCGAAACAAAGGAGAATTCGCAGCAGGCGGAATTGGCGGCATCTCAGCTGCGGCTCCAGGACTATGCCATTGGGCAGATGCTCAAGGGAAATGTGCCGAATTTTGAGCGGATTGCAGACTATTATCGGGTGTTTCATCTGGAGTTTCCGGCCCAGGCGTTTATGCTGCTGGTGGTCAAACTTCGGGGCTATCCCGGGGCTGGAGAACCGGATGCCCAGGAAAACGCCTATGGCACCGTAAAGGAAGAGCTGACGGGAATTCTGGGCCTGAGCCGAACCCTGTATTTTGCGGAAAAGGACGGCGTATTGGTCTGCTTTTACTGCCAGCCTGGGGTACGCATTCAGCCGCCCTCTGATAACCAGGAACCGCTGCGGGAGATTTTATTCCAGCAGTGTCGGGCCTGCGCTGCAACGCTGATGGAAAAGCACGGGATTGATGTGCTCATTGCGCTGGGAAAGTTTGACCTGGGAGGCTTTGCACTCCATACCAACTATCTGTCTGCCAAGTCGCTGCTGGAGCAGGCCATGTCCTCCCGCTGGGGGGATTCCGTCATCAAAGATACCGGCGCACTTACGCAGCGCACGGATCAGGAGCTGTCCAGGGTTCAGCGGCAGTTTTATAACTGCTTTGTCTGCTTCCAATACCGGGATGCAGCGGAGTATCTGTTCCATATGGTGGAGCTGCGGATCAGTAACTACTTTGACCCATTTCCCGAGGCCAGAGAGGTAGTGGCAGAGCAGCTGCGGTTTTGCACCAATATGCTGGAGCTGCCCCTGAACATCACGCTGCCATTGCCGGAAGGCGGTACCATCGGCATGCGGGAGCTGATGGCAAGCCCGGAGCTTGAGATTCTGCACACCAATCTGCTGCGGTATTTTTCCGGGCTGGAGACCTATATGGCAAAGCAGGGGGATCAGGCGGCCCCTACAGTACAGCGAGTGCGGGATTATATTGACCGACACTATCGGGACCCGGAGATCAGCGTCAGCAGTCTGGCAGAGCAGTTCCGGCTCAACACCTCCTACCTGTCCCGGCAGTTTAAGCAGGAGTATGGCTGCGGCGTACTGGAATACATCCACAAATGCCGGGTGTCGGAGGCAAAATCGCTGATTGCCCAGGGGGCAGAGTTGGACACGGTGGCCATTCAAACCGGTTATCCCAGCAGACGTGCGCTGGACAGTGCATTTTCCCGCTATGAGGGAATTACCCCGCGGGCCTATCAGCGTCAGCTTCCCACCGAAGGAAAGGAATTGCTGCGATGAATCGGGAAAAACGAAGTGTGATTGAGATCGGAATGCACCCGGAATGGATCCAAACGGCAGCGGAATGGTTCCATGAGAAATGGAATATCCCTGTGGAGGCCTACCGGGAGAGCATGGAGGAATGTGTGGCTGGAGGAAATCCGGTGCCCCAGTGGTATTTGATGGTGGAGGGACAACGGATCATCGGCGGAATGGGCGTGATTGAAAATGACTTCCACAACAGGCCGGACCTGCATCCCAACGTCTGTGCGGTGTATGTCGAGCCGGATTGCCGCTGCCAGGGAATTGCGGGAAAGCTCCTGGATTATGTGTGTCAGGATATGGCCGAGCGGGGAATCCGGACCCTCTATTTGCTGACGGACCATATAGGATTCTATGAACGTTACGGCTGGAAATTCTACTGCATGGTGCAGGGAGACGGCGAACCGGAACCCTCCCGCATGTATGTGCATTCGCAGAACAATAAAGAGAGGCTAAGATAGAACAATGCCCCGCTGCTCTGGAAAAGCCGGAGCGGCGGGGTGTTTTCGTTGCGAATTTACAGCTTGTTCATGAATTTGAACGGCAAAACTGTTGAATGAGTAAACTAAAAATGCTATAATGAGATCAAACACCAGAAAGGAAGCGATCCCATATGTACGAAAATACCGAAACCATTGCCCGCTGGACCGGAGAATTGAAAGCCCAAAGCACCCTGGATCCGGTATTATATGACGCCTATGGGGTGAAGCGCGGATTGCGTGATAAAAACGGCAAAGGCGTTTTGGCCGGTTTAACGGGCATATCTCAGGTCCAGGGCAAGCAGCTGGTGGACGGAAAAGAGGTTCCCTGTGAAGGAAAGCTGTTCTATCGCGGGTACTCCATTTTTGACCTGGTGCGGGGAGACAGCTCACAGCGGCACTGCTTGGCGGAGGAGTGCGCCTATCTGCTGCTGTTCGGCAGCCTGCCCACACAGGCGCAGCTGCAGGAGTTTTCCGACGCACTGGCCCAAAGCCGAACGCTGCCTCAGAATTTTACCCGGGACGTGATTATGAAGGCACCCAGCAGCGATGTGATGAACACCCTGACCCGCAGTGTTCTGACCCTTTCGGCCTATGATCCCAAGGCGCTGGATACCAGTCTAAGCAATGTACTCCGGCAGTCGCTGATGCTCATTGGTACGCTGCCGCTGATGTCTGTCTATGGCTATCATGCCTATCATCACTATTGTCAGGACGGCAGCTTTTATATTCATCATCCCGATGAACGCCTGACCATGGCGGAGAATCTTTTGATGATGCTCCGTCCGGATCGGCATTTTACCGCGCTGGAGGCTCAGGTGCTGGATCTGGCGCTGGTACTGCATATGGAGCACGGCGGCGGCAACAACTCGGCCTTTACCACCCATGTGGTGACTTCGGCTGGCTCTGATACCTATTCCGTGATGGCAGCGGCCCTGTGCTCTTTGAAAGGCCCAAAGCACGGCGGCGCAAACCTGAAGGTTGTGGGGATGATGGACGATCTGCGCGCTCAGGTGGCAGATACAAAGGATCGGGACCAGGTGGAGCGGTACTTGATGCAGGTGCTTCACGGCGAAGCCTTTGACCATGCGGGGCTGATTTATGGCATGGGGCATGCGGTATATTCCCTGTCTGACCCCAGAGCTGTGATTTTCAAGAGCTTTGTCAAGCGGCTGGCCCAGGAGAAGGGGCGGCAGGAGGAATATGAGCTTTATGCCATGGTAGAGGAATTGGCGCCGGAAATCATCAGCCGGGAGCGGAAAATCTATAAAGGCGTCTGCGCCAATGTGGACTTTTACAGTGGCTTCGTCTATCGGATGCTGGACATTCCCCAGGAGCTGTTTACGCCGATTTTTGCGGTGGCTAGAATGGTAGGCTGGAGCGCCCACCGGATGGAGGAACTCATCAACACCGATAAAATCATCCGTCCTGCCTATCAAAATGTTTGCCCACCCAAGGACTATGTCCCCATTGCGCTGCGGTAAATACAAAACGCCCCTGACAGGCTATCCCTGTCAGGGGCGTAAGCTTTATTCAGGAGTAGAATCGGAATTTACAGGTTCAGTGGAATCGGGTGCGGAAGCATCCGGGGAAGCGTCCGTGGACGGATCCGGCAGAGTTGCGGCAGTATGATTCATGATGGCTTCAAACTCTGTGCCGTCCATCGTCTCATGCTCCAGCAGGTAATCGGACACCTGGTGCAGCTCTTCCATATGCGCCCGCAGAATTTCTTCACACTGCCGGTAGCAATTGTTGAGAATATCCTGCACCTCCTGGTCAATCCGGGCGGCGGAGGCTTC
>CAVEIY010000063.1:2596-10380 GCA_963615825.1 Flexilinea sp. | reverse complement strand
TGTGGGGTAAAAGAGCCGTCAAAGCCCGCAGACGCAATTGTGCGGTGTTGCCTTAAATCATTCGCTGATAGACCCCTTTCCCGGTGTGCTGGAGTATGCCGGATTCCGTCAGGCGGCGGAGTACCCGCTGGAGCTGCCGGGTGCTGCAATGGAGCAGAGCGGCGGTTTGACCGATGCTCGTCAGCTTACCATCGGGGCAGCGGAACTCCATCCAGTGGAGCAGCCGGTCCTCCAGTGTGCCGCCCACCGCTTCGGCGTGGGAGGACTGCTCCAGCTTTTCCGTGATGGAGCGGAGCAGAAAACGGAGAAAGACGGCATCCTCCTCCAGTGCTGCGGCGTAGGAACCCAGAGGGAGGGACAACGCCAGAACCGGAGTGGAAGCCTGGGCATAAAAGGCCGGCGGCTTTTTGGTGACGAATTCCACGTCGCCCAGCATGGAAAACCGCTGGCCGGAGGTTAAAACATATTCGCTGCCATCCGGGCGAATGGACCGGATGGTAACTGTGCCCTGCACCAGGAACAATAGACACTGGGTTTCCTGGTTGGGCGAGGTGAGGAACTCTCCCGGTTGATATTCCACCAGAGAAAAGCGGAGATCCTTGGTGGAAAACAGGGTGGAAATCTGAAATTGCTCCAAAAGCTTTTGGACGGCCTGGGAATCGGAACGATGACGCATGGCAATACCTCCTGAATAGATTATGACATATGTCACAACAAAAGACAAGAGAATCTGGTATCATTTCTCTATAAGGAGGAACGAACATGGAACAAGAGCTGTTTGCCCGGGCGCCGATTCCCCGGGCCTATTTTAAGATGGCGCTGCCGGTGGTGCTGAGTATGCTGGTGTCGCTGGTGTATAACATGGTGGACACCTGGTTTATTGCCCAGACCCAGAATACGGCGCTGGTGGCGGGGGTGTCCCTTTGTGCGCCGATGTTTACGCTGATGGTAGCCATGGGGGACATTTTTGGACTGGGCGGAAGCTCCCTGATTTCCCGGCTGTTGGGGAAGGGAGAGACGCAGCGGGTACGGCATGTCAGCGCCTTTTGCTGCTATGGCGCGATTCTTTGGGGCGTGTTCATTGGGGCGGTTATGCTAATATTCCGACAACCGATTCTGACACTGCTGGGGGCCAAAAGCGACACCATGGACAGCGCAGCGGCCTATTACAGCTACCTGGCGCTGGGCGCTCCGGCCATTATCTTCACCCTGGTGCCCAGTAATATTCTGCGCACCGAGGGGATGGCTACTGCGTCGATGGTCGGCTCCATCACCGGTGCGCTGGTGAATATTGTGCTGGACCCGATTTTTATTTTTGGCCTGAACATGGGGGCTGGTGGTGCGGCGCTGGCAACGGTGCTGAGCAATGTCGTGTCGGCCATTTTGTTTATTGTGCTGCTGTGTACCAAAAGTCAGCGGCTTTCCATGCAGCTGCGGGATTGCTCGGTGCAGGGGACAGAACTGCGGGAGATTTTGGTGATTGGCTTTCCGGCCTCTATCACCAATCTCATGCAGAGCTTTGCCATGATGCTCACCAACCGCTTCCTGCTGCCCTATGGAACGGAACAGGTGGCGGCGCTGGGCATTGCGCTGAAGGTCAACATGATTGTAATGCTGATTATGGTGGGCTTTGCCTTTGGGGCGCAGCCGCTTCTGGGCTATAACTACGGCGCAGGCAATGGAACGCGGCTTCGGGGAATCATCCGATTTGACGTGCTGGTGGAGCTGGTGTTCTCACTGGGAATGACAGCGGTGTTCCTGGCGGCGGCTCCGCATATCATCCGAATTTTTATGTCCGACAGCGGCGTCATTCAGGCGGGCAGCACCATTCTCCGGTGCATGGTGATTACCATGCCGCTGATGGGAATCATTCTGGTCTGCACGACCCTGTTTCAAGCCGCAGGAAAGGCAATGCCGGCGTTTTTGCTGTCCATCAGCCGTCAGGGTGTTGCGCTGCTGGTGTGCATGGTGGTGCTGTCTCGGCTGTTCGGGTTCTACGGGGTAATCTTGGCCCAGGCAGCAGCTGACGTGATATCGGCTGTGCTGGCACTGGGACTGCTCTGGCGGTCAAACATTCTGAAATAACGGCAAAAAGGTTCGCTGCAAAACATGCAGCGAACCTTTTTTCGTCTAACAGATGTTGCGATCAGCAGATCACATGGCTCCAGCCATAGGGATCGGCAACGCGGCCCCACTGAATACCGGTGAGGGTGTCGTACAGATCCTGTGCAACGGGGCCAATCTTGCCGCCGGACACCACATAGTCCTTGCCGCCGTAGCTCAGCTCGCCAATGGGGGAGATGACAGCGGCGGTGCCGGAACCGAAGGCCTCTTCCAGAGAACCGTCCTGAGCAGCACCGATCAGCTCGTCAACGCTGATCTTGCGCTCTTCCACCTCATAGCCCTTGTCCCGCAGAATCTGCAGGCAGCTCTTCCGGGTGATGCCGGGGAGGATGGAGCCGTTCAGCTCGGGGGTGACAATCTTGCCGTTGATCTTGAACAGCACGTTCATTGCGCCAACCTCTTCGATGTACTTGCGCTCAACGCCGTCCAGCCACAGCACCTGAGAGAAGCCCTTTTCCTCAGCGCGCTCACCGGCACGGAGGGAAGCGGCATAGTTACCGCCGCACTTGGTGAAGCCGGTACCGCCGCGGACGGCACGAACGTCGTCCTGTTCGATCATGATGTTGACCGGAGCCAGACCGGTGGCATAGTAAGGACCAACGGGGCTGAGGATGATGGCGAACAGATAGGTATGGGAAGCATGTACGCCAATGTGGTTATCGGTGGCGAAGATGAAGGGACGAATGTACAGGGAGGTGTTGGGAGCGGAGGGAACCCAATCCTTCTCCAGAGTTACCAGCTGCTTTACGGCCTCTACGCAGTAGTCCACGTCGATCTCGGGAATGCTCATACGGATGCAGGAGTTGTTCATGCGCTTGAAGTTCTCCTCGGGACGGAACAGGCGAATCTTGCCCTCAGCGTCACGATAAGCCTTCATGCCCTCGAAGATCTCCTGCGCATAGTGCAGCACCATGCAGGCGGGATCAATCTGGAAGGGCGCATAGGGAACGATGCGGCCGTCATGCCAGCCGTGCTCCTGGTCGTAGTTCATCAGGAACATATGGTCGGTCATAATAACGCCAAAGGGGATATCGGGGCCGGCGGGTTTTTCTTTATAATGGGTCGTCAGAGTCACAGGAATTTTTTCCATTTTATTTCAACCTCCATGGGATGGATTTACACGTTCTATTATAGCAATCCGCATAGTTCCCTGCAAGTGAAAAAACAACAGTATTGCGGCAGCTTATCCAATAAAATTCCGGCATTCTGCCGTTTGAATGAAAATTCCCCGGCACGATCAGGGGCCGGGGAGGAATACTGTGCATGATTATTCAGCAGTCAGCGGGTCCAGATTCAGCGCCTGCTCCTGTGCTGCCTGAATGTCATCAAAGGCAGAGAGCATGGGCTTAACGTCCTTGTGGTGCAGCACCCGGTCTACATAGTTCTTGGTGCAGCGGGCCACCATGGGGGAAAGGGTCAAAACGCCGACCAGGTTGGGCAGCATCATCAGGCCGTTGAAGGTGTCGGAGATATCCCAGGCCAGCTGTGCCTTCATAACGGAACCGGCCAGGACGATGATGCAGAACAGAATCCGATAGGGGATGACAGCCTTATCACCCAGCAGGAACCGGCAGGCGGTGGCGCCATAGTGGCTCCAGCCCAGCACGGTGGAATAGGCAAACAGCAAAATGGCAATGGCCACAAATGCAGCGCCGGCAGGGCCAAAGACCATGCGGAAGGATTCACTCATCAGGGAGTTGCTGCCCACGGCTTCTCCGGCTGCGGTGAGCATGCCGGTGTCCAGGTCCACCAGACCCGAGGAGAGAATGGTAAGCGCTGTGAGGGTGCAGACTACGATGGTATCGGCAAAGACCTCAAAAATGCCCCACATGCCCTGACGAACCGGCTCCTTTACGTTGGAGCTGGAATGCACCATTACAGAGGAGCCAAGACCGGCCTCGTTGGAGAATACGCCGCGCTTAAAGCCCATTTTCATAGCGGTGGCAATGCCTGCGCCAACGACACCGCCGGTGGCGGATTTCAGGCTGAATGCGCCCTTGAAGATGGAGACAAAGATGGCGGGAATTGCGGTAATGTGCATGCAGATAATCACCAGCGTACCCAGGAGATACAGGATGACCATAAAGGGCACCAGCTTTTCGGTGATGTTCGCAACCCGCTTCAGCCCGCCCAGAATCACGGCGCCCACTGCAACCAGAAGAAAGATGCCGGTGGCGATGGTGGGAATCCCAAAGGCAGTATGGACATTGGAAACAATGGAGTTTACCTGGCTCATATTGCCGATGCCGAAGGAAGCCAGCAGGCAGAAGAACGAGAACAGAGCGGCCAGTACAGTGCCAAGGGTTTTGCAGCCCTTTTTGGAGCCAAGGCCGTCCCGCAGGTAGTACATTGCGCCGCCGTGCCATTCGCCCTGCGCGTCTTTCCGACGGAACAGAATGCCCAAAACGTTTTCGGAATAATTGGTCATCATGCCGAAGAAGGCGATGAGCCACATCCAGAACACGGCACCGGGACCGCCAACGGCAATGGCGCCTGCCACACCGACGATGTTACCGGTGCCTACGGTGGCAGCCAGGGCGGTACACAGAGACTGGAACTGCGAGATGGTGCGATCCTTGGTATGGCCGGTTACGTGCTTATCCTTGAAGATTGCGCCGATGGTGTTTTTCATCCAATGCCCGATGTGACTGATGACCAATGTGGCTCAGCTGGAAGAACTTTGTGAGACAGGTCATCAGCACGCCCACAAAGCCCAGGAGAATCAGCGCAGGCCAGCCCCAAACGACGTTGTTAATGGCGCTGTTGATGCGTGTGATGGATTCGATCATGGTGGTATCACTCCTTACAATTCATCCCGAAAACAGCAAAAAATGCCGGGATACACAATTACGAATCCCGGCATGGAAAAGCTCTGTCCTTTTGCCTGAGAGATTACAGATGGTCTCTGTTTGCCCCTTCGGCACCCGGAGATGCGGGATTCTCCAGAGTGCAGGCGCCGGGCAGTTGCATGGCTTCTGACCGGTGCGTTCTGCACATATTTGATTGATGCACCGATTGTAGCACGTCAACAATAAAGATGCAAGAAGAAAAAATAAAAATTCATAAAATTTAGTGAAATGAAGTAAAAAGCCACAGGAAACCTATGATTTGAAAAGAAATCTTCAGAAAAATCAATCTAAACTGAAATATATAGACGGAATTCCTGCAAAAATATTTGATTTTGAAGATTTGAGAACACAAATGAAAGCAAAAAAGGAGCTTAGCGGAAGGATCCGCCAAGCTCCAAAGAAGTAAGGATTTTATGCTGCCCTGAATCAATAACCGACTGCGGAAGAACCGCCGTCGATGACAATGACCTGACCGGTGGTATTCTCGCTGTACTCGCTGAGCAGGTAAGCGGCCATACCGGCAATTTCCTCGGGATCCGACAGGCGACCGGTGGGAACGCCGGTGGTAGGACCGCCAGGGCCGGGGCCGGGTGCGCCGGGGCCGCCGGGACCGGGCTGTCCCTCCTTGGGGATATGTACGCCAGCGCCGCCGGAGAGTACACCGCCGGGAGCAATGGCATTGACCCGAATGCGGCTGGAGGCCCATTCTACCGCGGCCTGCATGGAGACGGCGACAACTGCCCCCTTGCTGGCGGAATACTGGGCCGAGCACATGGGCGGCGTCATGCCGCGGATTCCTGCCATGGATGCAATGTTGACAATGGCGCCGAAATCCTGGGGAATCATGGACTGCTTGACACACTGCTGCATCATGAAGAACAGTCCCTTGGCGTTGGTGTTCATCACCCGATCCCACTCCTGGGGCGTCAGGTCCACGCCGGGGCCGCCTGCCATAATACCGGCTGCCTGGATCAGAAAGCGAATTTCACCCAGCTCCTGGCGGATCTTTTCCACCACACCGGGGATGGCCTCCACATCGGATACATCCAGCGCATAGGCATGAACGTCGCCGCTGTCCTTCAGCATATCGGCTGCCATTTGAATTTTTTCGGCATTGCGGCCAATCATGGCAACCCGAGCGCCGCTCTCTGCCATCAGTTTGGCACAGGTGAAGCCAATGCCGGAGCCTGCGCCGGTTACAACACAGACCTGATTGTCAAAACGAATGTTCATAGAAAAACCTCCTAGGGTTAATATAGGATTCCGCATTTTCCGACGGTATACACCATGGGCTGGAGTCCGTCCGGGGTGGGAATATCGCTGGGGGTCGGGGCAATCGAGCCATCCAGCGCACCGTCTACCGCAGCCAGCAGCGCTGAAATCACCGAAAGGGAGATGGGGCAGGTGCCATGACAGGGATAAATGGTGTCAAAGCCACCCATGGTCATCAGCTTGACCAGCGTGTCCCGGTAGGTGTGGATGTCCCGATGCTCCCCCGCAAGGAACACCGGCCCATAGGACAGCGTGTCGCCGGAGAACAGAATCCGGTTCTTTCGGTCCAGCAGACAGATGCTGCCGGGAGTGTGGCCCGGGGTTTCAATCACATGGAGCACCCGATCCCCCAGATCAAAGGCGGAAAGCGCCGTAATGGGGTGCAGCGTGCTGGTGAGATCCGGACGAAAACGGCGGATGGTGGAAAATTCATCGGGATGGGCATGAATATCCCGAAACTGGTTGTTGTTTGCGGTGTGATCTCCGTCGCCGTGGCTATTGAGTACCACCAGCGGCAGCGGGGTAATTTGCCGAATCAGCCCCAGAAGATCACAGGGTTCGGCGCCGGTGTCCAGCAGAAGCGCCCGCTGCTGCCCCACAATCAGGAAGCAGCGGACAATCTCCTGCTCCAGTGCCCATACGCCGGAGCTGACCCGTTTTACAGTGGTGTTGCTAGGCTCCATGGGCGGTTCCTCCTTCTGTCTTAGAGCTTAAAGTAATCGACGCCAGCCTGGAAGATGGGCTGATATTTGCTGCCATAGATGTTCTTGCCCACGAATTCTCCGGCACGCTCGGTATGGCCCATTTTGCCCAGAACTCTGCCGTCGGGGGAGGTGATGCCCTCGATGGCAAGCATGGAGCCGTTGGGGTTATACTGAATGTCCATGGAGGGAACGCCGGTGAGATCGGTGTACTGGGTGGCAATCTGGCCGTTTTCCATGAGCTGCTTCAGCATGGCATCGGTTGCCACAAATCTGCCCTCGCCGTGGGAGACGGGGATGTTGTGGAGGTCGCCTACATTGCAGTGCATCAGCCAGGGGGACTTGACAGAAGCGACCCGGGTGGTGCAGTAACGGCTCTGGTGACGGCCAATGAGGTTATAGGTCAGGGTGGGGCAGTCGGCATTCATGGGCACAATCTCGCCAAAGGGCACCAGACCCAGCTTAATGAGTGCCTGGAAGCCGTTGCAGATGCCAAGCATCAGGCCGTCCCGCTGCTGCAGCAGGTCGTGAATGGCGTCGGACAGCTGAGGATTCCGGAAGAACGAAGCGATAAACTTGCCGGAGCCGTCGGGTTCGTCACCGCCGGAGAAGCCGCCGGGAAGAATTACCATTTGCGCGGAACGGATGGCCTGCTCCATGGCGTCGGCCGTCTCCGCAAGGGCGCTGGCGGTGAGATTCCGGACCACAAGGATCTCCGGATCGCCGCCGGATTTTGCCACTGCACGGGCGGTATCGTATTCGCAGTTGGTGCCCGGGAATACGGGAATCACGGCCTTGGGCTTCAGATGCTTGTAAGCAGGAGCCTGCTGGGGACGCT
>CAVEIY010000063.1:0-2586 GCA_963615825.1 Flexilinea sp. | reverse complement strand
GGGCATAGGAGATGGTGGGAACGGTTTCCTGGGTGCCTGCCTTCATGGGGAATACAGACTCCAGCTTTGCCTCCCAGAGCTTCTCATATTCGTCGATGGACAGTGCTTCGCCCAGATCCAATACGGCGTTCTCAATGGTATAGCCCAGCAGCGTACCTGCCTCCAGCGGCTCCTTGGCTTCCACCAGGATGGAACCATAGCTCTGGGTAAACAGGGAATCTGCGTCTACCCCATCGGCCAGACGGAAGCCGACCCGGTTGCCCAGGCTCATTTTGAAGATACCCTCTGCTGCACCGCCAGCGGTGAGAGACCAGCCGGAGAGCAGCTTGCCCTGATCCGCAAGGGCATGAACCTGACGGAACATCGCCTTGGTGCCGTCCATGTCATGATAACCGGGGGCGGTGAACAGGTAAACCGGATGTCCGGCAGCCTTGAACTCGGGGGTCAGCACCTTGCCGGCATTCTGCGCGGCAATGGCGAAGGAAACCAGGGTGGGAGGCACATCCAGCTCGTTAAAGGAACCGGACATGGAGTCCTTACCGCCGATGGCTGCAACGCCCAGACCGATCTGCGCGGTAAAGGCGCCCAGCAGTGCGGCAAAGGGCTTGCCCCAGCGCTCCGGCTCGGTACGGAGACGCTCAAAATACTCCTGGAAGGTGAGATAAGCCTGATCCGGATCGCAGCCTGCTGCCACCAGCTTGGAGACGGACTCAATCACGGCGGTTGCTGCACCGGCAAAGGGACTCTGGGAGGAGATGGCGGGATTAAAGCCGTAGCCCATCACAGAGCAGGTGGAGGTATCCCGGGTGCCGGAGGGAAGCAGTGCCGCCATTACCTGAGCAGGGGTGGACTGATGGCGGCCGCCAAAGGGCATCAGCACAGAGGCAGCGCCGATGGAGCCGTCAAACCGCTCGGTCAGACCCTGCTGAGAGCAGCAGTCCAGGCTTTCTACCAGGTTTTTCATCTTCTCTGCCACCGTAGCGCCTGCTACCGAGGCGGTGGGTTCGGGCAGCTTCGGAACGGCTACGGTGGTATGCTTGTCGGCGCCGTTGCTGGCAAGGAATTCCCGGCTCAGGTCTACAATGGATTTTCCGTTCCAGCGCAGCACCATCCGGGGGCTTTCAGTGACGGTGGCAACCAGCGTCGCCTCCAGGTTTTCACGGCCAGCAGCCGCCAGGAAGGCATCTACATCCTCCGGCGCAACCACAACAGCCATACGCTCCTGAGACTCGGAAATAGCCAGCTCCGTGCCGTCCAGACCGTCGTATTTCTTGGGAACGGCGTTCAGGTCGATGTCCAGACCGTCGGCCAGCTCGCCAATGGCAACGGACACTCCGCCAGCACCGAAATCGTTGCAGCGCTTAATCATCCGGGTTACCTGGGGATCCCGGAACAGCCGCTGGAGCTTTCTCTCCTCGGGGGCGTTGCCCTTCTGCACCTCAGCGGAGCAGGTTTCCAGGGAAGCGGAGGTGTGGCTCTTGGAGGAACCGGTTGCGCCGCCGCAGCCGTCCCGTCCGGTGCGTCCGCCCAGCAGAATCACCCGGTCACCGGGAGCGGGGGTCAGACGAACCACGTTGGAGGCTGGAGCCGCGCCGACCACAGCGCCGATTTCCATGCGCTTTGCAATGTAGCCGGGATGATAGAACTCGTGAACCAGTCCAGTGGCAAGACCGATCTGGTTGCCATAGGAGGAATAACCGGCAGCAGCGGTGGTGGTGAGCTTCCGCTGAGGGAGCTTACCGGGCAGCGTGTCGGAAATGGGAACCGTGGGATCGCCTGCGCCAGTGACGCGCATAGCCTGGTAGACATAGCTTCTGCCGGACAGCGGATCCCGGATCGCGCCGCCCACACAGGTGGCTGCACCGCCGAAGGGTTCAATCTCTGTGGGATGGTTGTGGGTTTCGTTTTTAAACATCAGCAGCCAGTCCTCGGGCTTGCCGTCCATGTCGGCGTCAATATGTACCGAGCAGGCGTTGATTTCCTCGGACTCGTCCAGGTGCTTCAGAATGCCGCGCTTTTTCAGGGTTTTTGCAGCCAGGGTGCCCATATCCATCAGGGTGATGGGACGGGTCTTGGCCTTTTCTCCATAGACCTCCTGACGGCACTGGAGATACAGCTGGTAGGCGTTTTTTACCTCGTCGTCCTGAATATCCGCCTGGTCAATATGGGTGGAGAAGGTGGTGTGGCGGCAGTGGTCGGACCAATAGGTATCGACCACCTTCAGCTCGGTGATGGTGGGGTCGCGATGGGCTTCGTTTTTGAAATAGTTCTGGAAGAAGCGCAGATCGTCCACATCCATGGCCAGACCGTACTGGTCAATCAGCGGAGAAAGCTCGTCCGGATTCAGGGCAGTAAAGCCGGTGAGGGTAGCAACCTCCGTGGGAATGGCATAGGTCTGCTCCAGGCTCTGGGGCTTTTCCAGGCTGGCTTCCCGGCTTTCCACCGGGTTAATGACATATTCCTTGATGCGCTGAAGCTCTTCGGGAGAAATGCTGCCATAGAGCGCATAAATCTTTGCGGCGGACACCAGCGGACGCTCGCCGCAGGTCAGAATTCCGATGCACTGGGCGCAGGAATCGGCCCGCT
>CAVEIY010000062.1:8371-10532 GCA_963615825.1 Flexilinea sp. | reverse complement strand
AAGGCGGGCTTGAGAATCCTTCTGGCATCGTAGGAAACAAACCTGAAATAGCAGGACCGGAACGGTCCGAACTCAACGCCTGCGGACTCTGTGTAAGACGCAGAAACTCTTCGGAGCAAATGTGCAGTGGAGGTTGAAACAGGAAGCCCCGCTTCTTAGCGTAGCGTAAGCGGCGGGGGCATATTCACTTCAAGTTCAGCGTTCATCACACTAAGACCTGAAATACTTATCCATGTTCCCCCGGCGGCGTGGGGAAGAAGGAAAGGGAAAGGAATCCCCGGGCTTCCCTGCGGCAAAAAGGGCCGAGGCATTTGCCTCGACCCTTTGAGCTGCTGTTCGTTCTCAGGAAAGCGGATCATCCAAAGACCTTCTGCTGCGGTCCCTTTTCCGGATTCTTTGGCCCGACACTCTTTTTCATGTCGTTATGATTTTCGGCGCTAAGGATGAATTTGGCCACGTCGCTGCCGAAGCCCTGAGAAATGGCCTCGCGCAGCTCCTGCGGATCTTTCAGATCCACCTCTTTCAAGGCGGACTGGAACGCCTTGGAGCCCTTTACCTTCTCCGTCAGAGCCGAGACGCTGCGCTTGAGGGGCTTGCCCTCCTCGCTGGTATAGACCAGCAGGGCAGTGGCGGATTGAAGGGCCAGAGCCTCTCGTCCCTGCTGCTCCGCATTGGCCGTGCTGCCGGCCCTCTGCGCGGCTTCACTGCTTCGTACATGGGCTTCGACCTTGTTCTTCAGGCTGCGGAAGTAGTCCATCTTTTTCTGCTCGACCACCTTGGGGGCCGCCTGTACCAGAGTATCCCTGACCACAGACAGGATCTGGTCGCCCACGGGCTTGGCGAAAAGGCTTGCGTCGGAGAACGCATCCTTCAGCGACTCAGTATCCTTTAGGTCAAACTTGTCAAACTCCTTCTTAAACAGGGAAGACTCCAGAACCATATCCCGCAGCATACTATGCAGCCCTCGCTCCACCACATTTTCCAGAACCGTCTGGGTGGGGTCCGATTCCATCATGTATTGCAGGGTGGAAAGGGCCAGAGCCTCCTTCGCAGAGGTCTGCGCAGCGCTGGAGGTCTTGCCGAGGGACTGGGCAAACACAGAATACGAATCGGCGCTGTGCTCGGTCTCCTGCTTCAAATATGCGCCTGCCGGAGAAGAACTGTAGGGCTCCCGCTCTGCCGCTGCCCATTTGTCCCGATCCGTAGTCCGGGCAAGGTTCAAAATCCCCCCCAGCGTTCTATTGAAGCCCTCGTGGTCCTGCGGCTGCTGGCCCTTATGCTGTACCGGCTCCTTCTGGGTCTGGAGCCGCTGGCCTTCGGCGGTGATGCCGTCCTTCGCCATGGCAAGGAGGGCGTCTCCCACCGGCTTGCAGAACAGCTCCTCATTTTCCAGGGCGGCATTCATCCGCTCCAGAGGAAAGCTCTCGACCCGCTCCTGGAATATGCTGGAGTCCCGGACGAGAGAGACCATATCACGGATCTGCTTCTTTTCCACGGCGTTTGCCAGAGCCCCGGTGGAGTCCTGCTCCACCATGTATTTCAGGGTGGCGGCAGCAAGCGTGGCCTGAGCCCGCTCGATCACCGAGTCCTGAAGAATGGGACTATTCTTTGACTTCAGGCGCCGATAGGTGCCTACGGTATTGGAGATCTGACGGTTCAGCAGGTGGTCCGCCGAGAGCTCCGACTTCTCGCCCTTCTGGGCCTCCTGGAAGATTTCCTTCAGCTCATCGTTCAACTGGCTGACCTCATCGGGGCCCTTTTTGGGGTTGTCCTCCTCATAGCTCTCCGAAAGGCTGTCTTTTTCGTCCTCGTCCTCGGACTCGGACCCTTCTTCATTCTCCAGGTCGTCTTCGTTCTCTAGGTCGTTCTCCTTCTTGTCCTCCTGGATCTCCTTCTGAGCCTCTGGGCCGTTTTCCTTCTTGTTCTCCTGGATTTCCTCCTGCTTGTTCTCTTGGATCTCCTTCTCGTCCTCCGGGTCGTCGTTTTCGTCCTCCAGGTCGTCTTCGTCCTCCAGATCGTCCTTCCGCTTGCCGTCCTTCTTGTCCTCCGGGATCTCCTTCTCGTCCTCCAGGTCGTTTTCCTTCTTGTCCTCCTGGATTTCCTCCTGCTTGTTCTCCGGGATATTCTTCTGATCCTTCAGATCGTTTTCCTTCTTGTTCTC
>CAVEIY010000062.1:0-7711 GCA_963615825.1 Flexilinea sp. | reverse complement strand
CGCACGATAGGCGTTTTCCGCCTCTTTCCGGACACGCTCTTCCTCCGCACGCTGCCGCCGCTGCTCCACGTCCCGGGCCGCCTGCTCCGCCTGGGCTGCCGCCACCTTGTGCTCCAGAGGACTCATTGCGGCGTATCGGGGGTCGTTTCTCCATGACGGGTCTGCCCGATCCTCCATATCCGCCTTATCCCGCATGGCTTTCGTTTCGCTGTGCTCCTTATAATAGCGAATCTGGCGCAGCTTCTGCTCCGCAAATTCCAGCACGTCCGACGCAAAGAACACTCGGTTCCGCTCATAGCTGCCGTCCCAGACTTGATCGGGCCGCTGCCCGAGCTTTCGATCCATGTAAGCCTGGGCATCCGCCCGCAGCTCCTCAAAGCCAACGGCTACGGCATTGATCTGCTCCGGAGTGGAATTCTGGTCAAGGCGGAGACTGCTCAGGGCGGTCAGGGAATCCCGCATATTCTCAAACTCCCGGGAGGTGCGGTGCTTTTTGCTCCACCGGTCACAGCGAGCGGTCAGAGCCTGCACCCGGGTCTGAAAATCCTGGCTGAGCATCTGTTCGGGAACGCCGCTGTCCAGTGTCATCATATTGTCGGAGGTCATGGCCCCAGTCTTGAGGATCACTGTCCGGTCATCGTGGCGGAACACCCGAAAATCCTTGGTCCTGTCCGCTGTAATCTCCTGCTCGGCGCTTAGCGCATAGGGCTTCAGGGCCTGGTTAAGCTCCTTGGCGGCCACCATGGAATAGCTGATGCCATCGGACATAAAGGAAAAGGCAAGGTTATTCTCGGGCACGTTTGCGGGAATCATGGATTCGGCAGTGCCGTACTGATAGTATTTCTGGGGGTCGAACACGGCAAAGTAGGGGTTGGAAACCTGGTCAGCCACGTCCTGGAGGCCGTTAGCCGCCATGGCATAGTTCTGCCATCTCAGGGTGATCTCCTGCTCCTGCTCCTCAGTACGATTCAGACCGAACTTGCGCAGATCTCCAAACATATCCAGACCCACCATGGCCAGATTTACGGAGTTGGTGCGGTACACGTCAAAGGCGGCCTCCATGCTGCCGCCAAATTTGGTAAAATCGCCGGTCTGAATGGCCAGGGAGGCATCCTTAAAGCGGAGCATATTCCGGCGGCCTTGCTCAATGGCGGCGTCTACCTCGGAATACAGGAACTCGGCCCGGTTGTTGAAGTCATTCTGGGCGGCCTGCCGGGCCGCCTCCTGGGACATATTGTCATATTTAATATGGTGGTTTTCCCGCAGACGCAGATACTCGTCCTTCTGGATGTTCCCCCGTACCAGAGCAGTCAGGGCCACAACGGACTCGTTATACTGGCGGCTCTGCTCCGAATCGTCGGTTTTCATGAGATAGCTGATCCAGCGTCCGTAGGAAACGTTCTTGATGGTGCCGTCCTGATTGACCAGACCCAGCCGCTGGGTGGCCGTGCGCCATTCCAGGGTCTGCCGCACCCGGTATTCCACATTCTTCATGACCTCACGGCGGCACCGCTCGGCGTATTCATAGCGGCTCGTGCCGTCTGCCATGGTGTAGCTGTCGGGCTTGAGGGGCTGATAGTTCTGGGGCTGTTGCTGCTGGCTGCAGAAGGTGTTAAAGGAGCGGTCCAGGCGGTTGGGATCGGGGCCGGAGGCCGCGATTTGCCGGTTTACCTCCTCCAAGGCGTTTGTCATATTCTGGGCGCTTAGGTCAACAGGCTCATGGCTTCCCTGAGTCAACTGCTGCAGCAGCAGGTCATAGTACACTTGAAAGGTTGTTTTTGATGACATTGTATCATGTCCCTTCCTGGCAGATTTGGAATTGTACCTGACTATAATACACCCTTTCTTGGGGTTTTGTCCCGGGAATTCATAAAATTTTTTCATTGGGTATCCTCTGCCCTTCGTTTTGACATAATAATGCCCCCGCAAGTGTAATCTCGAAACTTTCGGTATTCCGAGCGTTTACGATAGGGGCACTGTCATTAAGATACCTCAATCATCGAAAAATGGTTTTCCTGGAGTCAGAGACCCTACGAAAGGGTTTATGGATAAATATCAGGGCGGCAATTTGCTTCTTGCAAGAGAGGACCTGCTGTATTCGTACATTGCGTATCCCATTACCGAATGATGCGGTGCTGCCTTAAGAAAACAATGCCCTTTTTTGAGAGGCAAACCATACCCCTCAGTGTCTGTGCACTGTTTTTTCATTTTCAACCGATTTGCTTTCAATTTTTCGCGAAAAGAGGGGCTGCCTCAACGATTTTCTTCCAATCGTTTGAGACAGCCCCTTGCCTTTTGCAATGGGACGATATGAGATGCTTATGAAATGACCGTTTTTTTCTGCGGCTGCTCGCTCTTCTGTGGCTGCTCCTCTGCCACCGGCTTTGGTGCGCCCTGGCGTTTTTTCTCATTGGCAAGATAGTTTCTCATAATGGTTTTTGCGACATTCTTCGGGATACGCTGCTTCATCATCCGCTCCGCCTCGTCCGGCTGGCTCAAATCGGCAGTGCTGATCTCCTTTACGAACTTGTCGGAATTTCTCACCATCTCCACCAGATCGTCATACCTTCCTGCCTCCGCAAAGGCATGCATGGGGCGCTTTTCTTCCGGCAGCTTCGCTTCCAGCTCCAACAGCTCACCGACCACCTGGGACGCCAACCACTGCTTACCAAACTGGTTGGCATAATTTTCCCATTTCGCTTCGTTTTGCAGATAAGGCATTTTTTCCTCGTTGGAAAGTTTCTTCTCGGCGCTGCTTTCGGCAGCGTCAAGCTGCTCAGAGACCGACTTATACTGCTCCGCAGCAATACGATAGTGAGATTTATAGTCGTCCTGCGTCGCTTTCAGCGTATCATGGGCGGCAGTTGCTTTCATTTTGCCCTCGGCAGCCTGCTCCGGAGACTGTGCCTCCGTACGGATGATGTTTTCATCCGCGATCTTGTCCAGAATCTGACCGCCGTTCTCCGGTTCAGCTTTCTTGGAAAGCAGCTCGTCCATGATTTTCCGGGTCCTCTCACCGTCTGCCATGCGTTCTTCGCCGATGGAATCCAGATTATCCTCGATTTTATAGTTTTTAATGAATCTGACGCCATCCTCCACGGCCGTCAGCTGATTCTGCTTGATTTCCACCAGGATAGACAACTTTGTTGCAAATTTTTCGCTCCGTTCGTAGCCCTCGGGGTTCACCTCCCGATCCTCGGTCATTTCCGCCAGTTCCCGCTGATACATCTCGACTGTGTCCTTCAGATTGCTGAGCGTCCTGCGCATACATGCGATCTCATAGTCATCGGGAACATCGCTCAGTTCACTATCCCGCACCTCTTCCAACCGCATTTTCAGGCTTGAACGCGCATACTGCGGAGAGACAGTCAGCTCATTAAGATCACTGAGCCAGTTTTCCACATCTTCCTTCAGGTGCTTGTTGAGCAGGCGGCCGGGAACGTTTTCGTTGACCTTCATTCCCTTAAGGCCGTGCTCAAGGTCAAGCTCCTCAATGTCCACAACCATGGTGCGGCCGCTTTTTTCGTCCTTATATACCAGTGTATCAGGCGAATTGAGCAGCGAATCCGAATCACCCGGAAAGCCGAAGTCATTCGCCCATTCCGCAAGGGAAAAAGACACCATACGATTGATTGCCTCGTTCACGTTATTCGCATATACCGCATCCCAGTCTTTGCCCAAACTGCCGGACTCCAGCATGCCAACGCCTGATTTTTGCAGATCGGCAGGATCCAGATAGGCATACTGCGGAGACGGCACAACGTCGGTAGACATCTCCACAATTGCGTTTATTCCGCCAAGGAGCCCCTCATAGTGGAGACTTTCTTCCAGCAGTCCCGCTCTCCGTGCTTCCGCGTTTCTGAAGGCAGGCGAATCGAGCATGTTGTTCATAGCATCCTTCGAATCAAATGCCAGATAAATACCTTCCCCGGCAGCCAGCAGAATCTCGTAGGCTGCCTCCACATTCCGGCAGTTGCCGCTGAGAATGGCGCGGCCGGCTTCCATAATCTCGTCGGACCTGTGATAGGTATCATTCACCTTCTGCCTGTACATATCCAGCAGGGCATCCATACCGTAGTCCCGTTCCTGCTGTGCAAGCATTTGGGCCTCTTCTACACTCTTCCCGTTTTTCTGATAGTAACTCGCCCGAAGCGCCTGGAACTGATCCGCATCAATGACGCGGTTGCGCCATGCTGCCAAAGTTACCAGCTTTTCGTTGTGTGCCTGACTTTCCGGGCTGCCGTCCGCCCGCAGGAGCCGATCCATCCAGCGCAGGGGCTTAACATCTTTGGTAGGCTTTCCGCTCCGGGCAGCGCCAAAGACCTGAACCACGGTTTCGTTCCACAATGTTTGGTGTCGCTCCATATAGCGCTTGTGGATGTCCAGCATGGCCTTGCGGCACTTTACAGAATAGCCGAGCCGCCTCTGCATCTCTTCGTTGTCGCCCTCCAGATGCGTCTTGAAATGTTTGGGATTTCCTTTGACGTAGGCCGGCTTTTTCTTGCGAAAATCGTCCAAATGCTTTTGGAAGTTCTTCGAATCCACCTGTGCGTCGATTATTTTATTGAGGTACTTCACCGCCTGATCCAGCGACAGGTTCTTCAGTACTTTTTCTTTCCCTTTCTCCCTATATCTATAGCCCGAATCAGAGGTCATTTTTTTCAGGATGTCATTCATATCAAGTAATGTAGGCATATCAATTCTCCCTTTCGGATGACACATTGTTCTGTTTCTGTTAATAATACACCGCAGAAGAGGAATTTGTCCCACGGTATTCAAAAAAGAAGGCAAATGCGGCGCAGTCAACTTCGAACTGTGCCGCAGAAAATTGGTGATGACAGGGGCGGGGATTACGGCAGACGGGGCCCGTTGGGAAGCTTGGACTTGGGAAGCGGCAACTCCTTGCTTGCCGCCTCTGGCTGGGGCGTGTCAAGATTCAGCCCGTTTCGATTGTCTATTCCATCTGCTCCTTCTGCGGCGACCAATGGTCCGGCACGAAAGACCTGTCTGTACGGGCGTGGACGTGCCCAGCCTGCGGCGCTGTCCACGACAGGGACATCAACGCCGCAAAAAACGTACTGCAAGAAGGTCTGCGCCTGCAGGCGTAGCCAGTACATACGGTACCGTAGGACATACGGAAACCTAACGCTCGGGGAGATCATATAAGACCTCGCACGATGCAGGCTACGGCCAGCGAACCGAGAATCCCCCGGCCTTAGATGCGGGGAGTGTCAAACTGCCGGACAACCTGGTGGGGTGAGAACACCGCGCACAGGACTTTTGATTGCCTGTACGTCAATGACATCTGAACTGTCCACTTTTTTGATGACCATTTCCGCAAAGTCATCAAAAAACCAGCTATCCTCATAAACGTTTTTGAAATAAATCGCAGTATCGACTTGGACGTTCAAAAATTCAGTAGAAAATCCGGGAAATATATGATAGAATGCAGTCAGCATAGAAAATGCCTATGTCATACGAGACAAGTGCTTGACTGGATATTGCTGGAAGGAAAGGGTATACCAGCAGTATAGTAGCATACAAAGATTAGGAGTAAAAGCTATGATGAATTTGGGCGTGAGGGCTTGCAGGATTGACCGTATGTTCTGTGCGATGCTGACAGAAACTATTGAAATGACGGATTCGGCGGATATCCGGGAGGATGAGAGATGGAATTAGTAAGTGAAGCGATCATTTTTGCGGTCAAGGCTCATGACGGAATGCGTCGCAGACAGGCAGATGTTCCGTATATTCTGCATCCGGTAGAAGCCGCTGCTATTGTGGGGTCAATAACGGGCAAACAGGAAGTTATTGCTGCGGCTGCACTTCATGATGTGGTGGAAGATGCCGGAGTTTCCATGAAGGAGGTTGAAGAGCGTTTCGGAAAAAGGGTTGCGGAACTGGTTGCATCAGAAACGGAAAATAAGCGGGAACCCCTCCCTGCAGAAAGCACCTGGAGGGTGCGGAAGGAAGAAGCAATTGAGATACTCCGGAGCACAACGGATCTGGAAGTGAAAATTCTGTATCTGGGCGATAAGTTGGCCAACTTACGTGTCATCTATCTCGAATGGAAGAGAGAAGGGCACGCCGTGTGGCAGGGCTTTAACCAGAAGGATCCGGCGTGGCAGGCTTGGTATTACCGCACCATTGCCGATAATATCCGTGAACTTTCCGATACACCGGCATGGCAGGAATTCCACTGGCTGATTGAAAAAATATTTGCGGGGGTATGAATATGATTGAACAGATTACCTATCGAACAAACAACGGCGTATTAACGATTGGCCTGCATGGGCGGGTAGATGCATCCAATGCACCGGAAGTTGAATCGGGAATTTCAGCAGCCCGCGCCGCAGCGCCGGGAATGACGGTCATGATCGACGCAGAAAAATTGGAATATATCTCCAGCGCTGGCTTGCGTGTTCTTTTGCGGCTTCGGAAGTCAGAACCGGACTTGACGGTGATCAACGTTTCTCCGGAGGTCTATGAGGTCTTGGATATGACTGGCTTTACGGAGATGCTGACGGTAAAAAAAGCTTATCGTCACCTCTCGGTAGACGGCTGCGCAATGATTGGAAAAGGTGCGAATGGCGCTGTTTACCGCTACGATGCAGAGACCATTATCAAAGTATACTTTAACCCGGACGCACTGCCGGAAATCCAGCGAGAACGTGAATTGGCTCGCAAGGCACTGGTGCTGGGCGTCAATACAGCAATTCCCTATGACATTGTGCGCATTGGGGAAAGTTATGGCACGGTAATGGAATTGCTGGATGCTGCATCGCTCTCAGAATTGATTAAAAAGGATACGGAGCATCTGGAATTGCCGCTCAAGTATTATGTGGACATGCTCAAGCAAATCCATGGTACGGAGGTAAAACCGGGTGATATGCCTGATATGAAGCAGGTAGCGCTGGGCTGGGCGATGTTTGACCGGGAACATCTGCCAAAGGAGCTTGGCGATAGGCTGTACGAGATGGTAGCGGCTGTTCCGGCGCGAAACACAATGCTACATGGCGATTACCATACCAATAATATTATGGTACGCGACGGAGAAGCGTTGCTGATCGACATGGATACGCTTTGCGTGGGACATCCAATTTTTGAGCTGGGCTCCATGTTCAATGCATTTGTCGGCTTTTCGGAACTTGACCATGAAGTGACTCAAAAATTTTTAGGCTTTTCTTACGACATAGCTGAAACCTTCTGGCGCCGGGCGCTTGCCATGTATCTCGGCACGGAAGATGCAGCACGACTGGACGAAGTGGAGGCGAAAGCGAAAACCGTCGGCTATATGCGCTTGCTGCGCCGCACAATCCGCCGCAGCGAACCGAACCGTGAAGAGTTGATTGCGTATTACAAGGCACGCCTTACAAGCCTGATTCCCGCGGTTAAGGAATTGACATTTTAACAGGCCTTGCCAAGAATTCTCCCGCCTCTACAGGTGGTGAGATGAATTGGCTCGTTTCCCTTTGGCATTCACTTGACAGGTGTGGTATATTGTTACGACTGACTCCATCAAGCTCCCCAAAGTCGGGGTTATCTCCGCAAAGGTCCACCGAGAGATACCGGAGCAACGCTGAAGTCCGTTACCGTATCACAGGATAGGGATGGCCGGTATATGCATCTATCCTCTACGAGGTGGAAAAAGAGTCGTTGACACTCCCCACGGCTAAAGCCGGGGGATTCTCGGTTCGCTGACCGCAGCCTG
>CAVEIY010000061.1:0-10573 GCA_963615825.1 Flexilinea sp. | reverse complement strand
GAAAGGAGGGCGATCCCTTGAGCGAAATACTCACCCGTATTTCAGATTTTTTCATACAGTTTTCCGGAATGGGGCAGGGGGTTACCACGGTCCTTCGGCTGGTATTCCCGGTGCTGGCGCTGATGATCCTGGTCCGGTGCGGCATCAGTCTGCTGCGATTCCAAAAGGAGCCGGAAATCTGGGGGCATATTGCCTTTGAGGATGGCTCCCGGCTTCCGGTAACCCATTGGGAAAACACCATCGGCAGAACCCGACGGAACGATATTCAGATGAATTTCGACAATATTTATAAGCAGCATGCGGTTCTCACCCGCTATGACGACGGCAGCTGGACCATTGGCGACGTCGGCGGACGAGGCGGCATTGCGGTGAACGGCGAGACGATTACCGGGCTGACGGAAGTTGGCTTTGGAGACCTGATCTCGCTCAACGGTCTGGAGGTTACGCTGGTGCCCATTACCCAGGAGGAGGCGGACTATGTGGCCTCCTGCCGGACCAATCCCAAGCATGTGGTTTCTCCGGCGCTGACCCTGGTGATGCTGACCATTTTCCAATGCCTTGCGGTGGTGCAGCTGCTCATCGGCTGTGACAGCGAGGTGTGGCAGGGGATTATGACGTCCTTCGGCGCAACGATCCTGTTGATGTGGGGACTGTTTTTCTTTAATAAGATCATGCACCGAAGCGGCTTTGAGGTGGAAACCATTGCGTTTTTCCTCTGTACCATTGGCCTTGCAGTCATTGCCTCGGTGTCGCCGGAGGAGCTGACGAAAACCGTCATTTCCATGGTGCTGGGCATCATTTTGTTTATGGTCATCGGCTTCTGTATGCGGGAGCTGGAGACGGCGAAAAAGCTGCGGTATCTTGCTGCGGCATTGGGACCCATTTTGCTGGCGCTGGTACTGGTGATCGGCATTGACCCGTCCCAGACCCACGGCGCAAAGGCGTGGATTCAGATAGGACCCATGACCATCCAGCCCTCGGAGCTGGTGAAGATCTCCTTCGTCTTTGCGGGAACCTCCACGCTGGACCGGTTGATGACCAAGCGAAACCTGTTCCTGTTCATTCTCTACTCCGGCATTTGCTGCGTGCTGCTGGCGCTGGCCAACGATTTCGGTACCGCCATGGTCTATTTTGTTGCATTCCTGGTGATTGCGTATCTCCGCTCCGGCGATTTCGCAACCATCTCCCTGATCTGTGCCGGCACCGGCTTTGCGGGGTTCATGGCGCTGAAAATGAAGCCCCATATCGCCAACCGGTTTGCATCCTGGCGGCATATCTGGGACGATCTGAGTGGCAAGGGCTTTCAGCAGACCCAGGCGCTGATGTGCCTGGCCGCAGGTGGACTGTTCGGTTTGGGCGCAGGCAACGGCCTTGCAAAGCATATCTTCGCAGCGGACAGTGATATTGTGTTTTGTACGGTCTGCGAGGAATGGGGCCTGATTGTCGGCGTGTGCTGCGTGCTGTTTGTGGTGTGTATTGCGCTGTTTGCGGTGCGTTCGGCGTCTCTGTGCCGCAGCTCGTTCTATGCCATTGCAGCCTGCTCAGCCATGAGCATTCTGCTGTTCCAGATGATTCTCAACGTATTCGGCACGGTGGACTATCTGCCCTTTACCGGCGTGACGTTCCCGTTCCTGTCCAACGGCGGCTCCAGTATGATGAGCGCCTGGGGGATGCTGGCCTTTGTCAAGGCGGCGGATACCCGGCAGAATGCCAGCTTTGCCACATCCCTGCCGTCCAATGCGAAAAGGAGGGCAAAGGCATGAAGAAAATATCCGGCCGCGCCATTGTCACCACGCTGCTTTCCGTGCTGGTTGTGGTGGGCATGGCGGCGTTTATCGTGCAGTATTTCCTGAGCGCCCGTCAGTGGGTCACAACCCAGGGCAGCCCCCATGTGTATTCCGGCGGCAATATCTCCACCGGCTCTGTGCGGGATCGGGACGGCGTGCTGGTTCTGGATAACGGAACTACCCGAACCTATGCCACCGATGAAATGGTGAGAAAGGCGACGCTGCATCTCCTGGGCGACCGCAATGGACAGATCGAGGCCCCCCTGATTAACACCTATGCGGAATACCTGCTGGACTACAACACCGTCAACGGCCTGTACCGCAGCGATTCCACCGGCAATACCCTGAACCTCACCCTGTCCACCAAAGCCTGTGTGGCAGCGCTGAACGGCCTGGGGAGCCGAAGAGGAACCGTGGGTGTTTACAACTATCAGACCGGCGAAATCCTGTGTATGGTGTCCTCGGGCACCTATGATCCCGACGACGCCCCCAGCATGGATACCATTGAAAGCGACTCCTATTATGACGGCGTGTTCCTCAACCGCTTTACCGCAGCCACCTATGTACCCGGCTCCATTTTTAAGCTGGTGACGGCGGCAGCAGCCATTGATAACATTCCGGATGTGGCCTCCCGTACCTTCCGCTGCGAGCAGCAGGAGATCATTGACGGGGAGTATATCACCTGTGAGGACTATCATGGCGATATTTCCTTTGGTACGGGACTTACCAAGTCCTGCAACATTGTGTTTGGCGAGCTGGCCGAAGAGCTTGGGGCGGATACCATGACGAAGTATGCCCAGGCGGCCGGAGTTACCAGCCGAATTAAATTCGACGGTACCACCACCGCTGCGGGTAACTTTGACCTGACCGGCGCAAACGGTGCGTCGTTGGCCTGGTCCGGCATCGGGCAGTATACGGATCTCATCAATCCCTGCCAGTACATGACCTTCGTTGGCTCCATTGCGGCAGGGGGGCAGGCGGCTTCTCCCTATGTGGTGGACAGCGTAGAGACGCCCGAGGGGGTAAAGGTTTACTCCGCAGAGAAGAAAATGATGGACCGCACCATGTCCGCCAATACCGCCGGAACCCTGACCCAGATGATGCGGGACGATGTGGTGAATAATTACGGCACCGGCAACTTCCCGGACGTTTATGTCTGCGCCAAGTCCGGTACTGCCGAGGTGGAAGGGCAGAACCCCAACGCCATGTTTGCGGGCTTTGTCCAGGACAGCCAGTATCCCCTGGCCTTTATCGTGATTGTGGAGGATGCAGGCAGCGGCAGCGAGGTTTGCGTGCCCATTATCAGCAGCGTGCTTTCCGCCTGCATGGATTCCATGGGTTAAGTTGGAAATATGCTCCCCGGAGGTTTCAGCTGCCTCCGGGGAGCGAAGAAAAACGCGAAAAAAGTGAAAAAAGCTATTGACAAAATAGCACTTACGTAGTAATATATATGAGCTGTCTGATGCAGCGCAACTGAATATGGAGCAGTATCGAAGTGGTCATAACGGGCACGACTGGAAATCGTGTGTACCTCAAAAGGGTACCGAGGGTTCAAATCCCTCCTGCTCCGCCACAAAAAGAACCAATTTGTCTTTGACGAATTGGTTCTTTTTGAGTTAAGTGTGCTATCGCGCGTGAAGGGATGCTGCGCATCGTGAAGCTGCTTTGCGTGAAGTGCCTGCGGGCGTGGGGAGCACACTTTACTTCACTTCGTGCAGCAGCACGATACTTCACTTGGCATTGCCAAGCTTCACAATTCCCTATGTTACCATTTGGTTTACATGGATTTTAGGGATGTTTCTTTCCTTTCAAAGCGAGAAATTCTATAATTACATTATCCTATATGGAAATAAATCAGAAAAGGTGATAGAAATCTATGGTTGAATTTGGTGAGAAACTGAAAAAGGCACGAGAAGGGAAAGGGATGACGCAGCAGACGCTGGCGGACCATCTATATGTTACCCGGCAGGCTGTTTCACGCTGGGAGTGTGGAGCACGTTATCCGGATCTTCTGACAGCTAAAAAATTATCGGATGTGTTGGAAGTATCATTGGATGAATTGCTTTCCGGTGAAGAAATGAAAAAGTGTGTGGAGAAAAATCCAATTGTGGAATCGCCAGTGATAGGACGGGTGCAGTCTGCCTTGTATGCTTTTGCCGGAGTCGCCTATCTGCTTATGAGTATTCTGATGCTTCGGCTTTTGCTGCCGGAGCTTGCAGGCGCAAATTTACAGACGATGGGATACGGGATTTCCTATATATTGAGATATGTGCTGATCACAATACTGTTATTTGTCGGTCTGACATTCTCAGTTTGCGGAAAATTAACGCCTAAGAAAACAGGAGTCATTGTAGCCGCGTATTTTGGAATGGAGCTGTTTTCAAACATCTTTGAACCGATGCAGACGGGAAATATGTGGCCGACCACTTTTCAGAGCTTGATTGATCTGATCTGTATTGCGGTGATTGTAGGGTACTATTTCCAGAAAAGAAGACGTTCGCCCATTCCGATGTATTGCGTGGCTGCCTTTGGTCTCATAAAGAATATCTTCATGTACTTCCGGATGATACAGCTTGAAAGTGATGTCTCATTGATCGTGAGAAACATATGGCTGGCAGCGGTTGCGGGGTATATGGTTTTGATCGCATACCAGACATATGCTTTGGAGAAAAAATGGCGGCTGGCAGTAAAAGAATAACCATGCGGCGATTCATGGGAAGCTCGGCTCACTGGGTTCCCTGAATCAAATTTCAATGCCCAAACGGTGTTTCTTCTCATAAATTGCAGCCGCGATACACCAGATGATAATCGCGCTGTTCGTGCTGCTCTGGCTCATCACGGACATCCATGTGGAGACAGGGACCTGCATCGCCTGGGCAATATCCGGAATGACCACCAATAGAATATTCCATGTGACCGGATGAAACACCAGCATCCGCCTGGGAAATCGGGTTTTCCTGACCAGCAGCATCACAAAATGAATCCCGAAAAACAGCACCATTGGGAGATACATGGGGAGAAGCGCCGGAAGCATATCGTCCTGATAGGCAGTAACCGCCGCAATTGCAACCTCTGAGCCGATGCGCGGCCCCAGATATGCGGTGAACCATGCCAGGGTGGCCGACCAGAGATGGATCGCCAGGGCTACCGTAACGGTAAAAATTCCGCATAGGTATTGGACCAGCTTTGTCTTCCTGTATGCTGCGTCGATATCCGCATTCAGCGCCTTCACCATAAAGGAATAGAGAAACGCTCCGATTGCGCCCATTCCGACGATCAGCACGGGCCTCCACAAGCCGTAGGAGCCGGACAGATAATAGGCCCGGTTAAACATTCCCGTGTCCGTCTCCTGAAGGGGAATACACCCAAGCAGCCAGTCGCCGGCTGCCATCAGAATACCGCCGATTGCACCCAGAACGCACCATCGAATCAGACTTTTATGTTCCTCTTGCTTCATTTCATTCGCCTCCTATCGGGGTTATGATACCATGGACAGGCGCCGTTTTCTACTCTGAACCGACAAAGGAGCTGCCTCGTTGTGAGACGGCTCCTTTGTTATTTTGGCGGTTTCTTACTTCATCACGTTTTTCATAAACCGCATGAGAATTGCGGCCAGCTGTGCACGGGTGGCGCTGTTGTTGGGGCACAGGAGAGTTTCTCCGTCCTCAATGCTGCCCTGAATCAGGCCCGTAGCATTGGCCCAGGACATGGCGGATTTTGCATAGGGTGCCACGGCCTCATGATCCGGGTAGGCAGACAGCTCTGTGGAAGCGCTGGTGTCATAGCCGTGCAGGTTTGCGTAGCGGTAGAGAATGGCTGCGGCCTGCTGGCGGGTAATGTTGCTGTCCGGATCGAATTTCGTTTCGCTGACACCGCTGACTACGCCGTTGTTGCTGGCCCAAATCAGGGCATCCTCGTACCAGATATTTTTCGGGATATCCCGGAATGCAAGGCTCTGACCGTCAACGCTGGGACTGCCCTCCATCCGATAGAGCACGGCCACCAGCATGGCGCGGGTCATGGGTGCGTTGGGAGAGAAGGTGGTGTCGCTGGTGCCGTAGAACAGGGAGCAGCGAATTGCATAGTCAATGCCCACATGGGACCAGTCGTGAATGCCTGCCACATCGGTAAACTTCCGGCTGGCGCAGTCGATTCCGCCGTCGCAGCTGGTCAGGGACGGAATCACCGTATCCTGATGTGCATCACAAACGGTACAGGTCTGGCGAAGCAGACCGGTGGCAATCAGCGTAGGTGCGGTGACGGTTTCGCCCTCGTCCCAGCTGTGGCCCCGGGGTGACGTATAGGCGTCCACATAGCTGTCACCGCACTGGGTGCAGCTGTGGGTGGTATAGCCCATTTCGGTGCAGGTGGGATCGGTGACTGTTTCGGCGTAGGCGTGGGCAATGGTGGGAATCGGCTCGGTGTGGGTCTTTCCGCAGGTGCAGGTATAGGTCATTTCGCCCACCTCTGTGCAGGTCGGCTCCCGGGTAACAACGCCGTCGCCGTAATGGTGATCGGTGGGGGAGGTGAAGCTGTCGGTGTAGCTGTCGCCGCAGCGGGTGCAGGTATGGGTGGTGTACCCGGGATCCTCACAGGTTGGCTCGGTGACGGTGGACTGATAGTCATGCCCCAGGGCGTTGATATTCTCCAGCTTGACGATCTCGCCGCAGACGGAGCACTTTTCCTGCTTTACGCCGCCGGAGACGCAGGACGGCTCCAGAACTGTGACCGTTTCCGTCTGATGGCCTGCGCTGGGAATGACGGTCTGCTCGGTAAATACCTTGCCGCACAGGGAGCAGACGTCGCCGTCGGTGAGTCCGTCCTTGGTGCAGGTGGCGGGATAGCCCTCAACGGTAACATGCTGGTGGGCGTCCGTGCCGGGATCCTGGACGCTTTCCTTTAGGGTTTCGCCGCAGCGCTTACAGGTGATACCCTCGGTCCAGCCAGGCTCCAGACAGGTGGCTTCCTTGGCAGGGGTAACCACTTCAATATGGCCCAGAGGCTCCACAGTGACTGGCTCACTCTGAAGGCCGCAGAGCAGACAGGTATCCTGGGTGCTGCCCGACTCGGTGCAGGTGGCACGGGTCAGCGTTTTGGTGACATAGGTGTGTACCAGCGGGCTGACGTGAATGGTGAAGGCCTCAATAAAGCCGCGCGCCACGATCCGAACGGTATGTTCGCCCTCACTCAGCGGCTGGATGGCTTTTGTCTCACTGCCGTCCAAAAAGACTTTAACGCCGCGGGTTTCCGTGTCCAGAACCTTCTGACCAACGGTCTGGTAGGCGTGATAGCCGGAAAGATCCAGATATTCTCCCGCCATATATTCCGTTTTCTTGAAGGAAGTATACTTTGTTCCGTGATCCAGCGCAATGTGGTTGTTTCCGTAATCGGTAAAGACGGACAGATCCGCTTCGACGTCGGTGTCTGGTTCTGCGAAGTAGCCCACGTTGCGGTCCTTGTAGTAAGCCAGGATGGCCTCCATGGTAAAGGCATCCAGATCGGTGCTATCCGTATAATGATATAGCTCTGACCAGCCGTAATAGCAGCACCCAGGGAAGTCGTTCGCCGTATGATTTCCAATAAAGCGGCTGGAATAGCAATGCCCCGAGGTAGTCAATTCGCCTGAGTAGTCCGGTGCAATATTCAGCAGGACAAAGGAGTAGAGCAGATTGTTGGATTCGGTATCGCTCCAGCCGATGAGGCCGCCGACGTTTATGCCGGTGCCGCCGTAAGCAAAGATCTTATTTTCGGAGTCCTCCGACTGCATGTAGGAAAAGCGGAAGAGCTTGCCGCCTGCGTCCACAGCGCCGGCTACACCGCCAGCGGTTGCCCAGCCGGAGGAATAGGGAGTGCTGCCGCCGCCGAGGGTGGAGGGGTTGCTGACCGTCACGGTGGTGTTTTCACAGATTACGGTGTCAAGGTGTCCCTCTGAACTGACGCGGGCAGCCACGCCGCCTGCAATCAGGGCATGGTGATCCGTCTCGTAAGCGCCGCTTTTCGTTACGGAGAGGTCAACGGTACTGTTCACAACCTTGCAGTTTTCGATGGTGCCGCTAAGATAGCCCGCCAGGATCGCGGCGTAATTATTCTCCGCTTCTGTGCTGTCGTTGGGGCTGAGACTGTATTGGGAGGTGGCGTTCTGAATGACCAGATTCCGTACCGTTCCGCCCAGCCTTCCAAACATTGCGGCGCCACGAACACTGTCCAAACGCTTAAACTTGATGTTGGAAACGGTGTGACCGTTGCCGTCAAAGGTGCCGGTGTAGTACCAGCATGTTCTGATTGTAGCGTCCTTCATGTCGATATCACTCAGCAGAACCACATGGGCATTCGTATATGCGGTGGATTCCAAAAAGTGCTGCAGCTGGGTGGAGCCTTTCTTTATAACCATGTCCTTGATGAGGTACGGGAAATCCTCGGTACCGGCGCCGGCATAGAATCTTTCGTTGCAGCTCTGGGGATAGTAGGTGACGCTGAAGGAATACACGGTGGTGCCGCCAAGCTTTGCTTCCACCGTCACCGGAACCGAATTTGGTGCAGAGGATTGATAGGAGGGGGCTTTCAGCATTGTCCCGCTGAGCATCGTGAGATATCCGTTCTCCGGGTCTACCTGATAGGGAACAAGCCCGGTAAAGGCATCGCAGAATTCATCGGAGAAATAGGGACTCAGCAGCCCGATCTGATCCTGGAAGGTCACGATTGCCTCCGGCTCAATCTGGAAGCTGCCGTCGGGAGCAACGGTACGGCTTAATACTTCGCCTGCATACAGCCGATACACTGCCTTCAAGCCTTCGCTGTTGGGATAATTCTCATGGAGATCCTTCAGCATGCAGCCCACGGTGGTCTGTGCGGTGGTCCAGAGCTTTTCGATGGTGGCGTCAATCTGGCTCTGGGTCAGGACAATGTTGAAATCCGTGCGATAGGCGCTGCCGGTTTCGGTAATCACGGCGGTCTGATACAGGGCGATGGCCTGCTCATAGTATGTGCCCATGGTGTAGGCGTAATAGATGTAGCCGATCATGTCCTCGGTGTCCTTAGCGGCCTGGACCTTTGCTTCTTCCGCAGACATGCCGCTGTCCTGATAGGCGAGCATGTAATACTGGCTCAGTACATCTACAACGCTGCCCAGGTTGGCACTGAGATAGGTGCCCTGAATATAGCGCCCCAGTTTATCCACCGCGGAGTGGAAGTTACCGGTATACTCCACATCCTGGAGCTGATAGAACCGGTCAAATACGTTCTTCTGATACTCCTGAGAGCTGCCGTCCGAGAGCATGGGCGTAATCAGAGAGTCGTAATAGCTCAGCGCTTCGTAGTACTGGTTGAAGAAGTCGAAGAAGCTGTTGAGGTAGTTGTTGTATTCCAGCCGCTTGGTGGAGTCCTTGATCTGATTGCTCAGCTCATCGAGCTTTTTGGACAGGGACTCGATGCCGCCGGTTACGGTGGACTCCAGCTGATAGATGGCGGCAGTGTTCTTTTCCAGGGTGGTGTTGATAGAGCTGAGAGACGCCTCCACCTGAGAAAGGTCCACCTTCTGAATGATGGTGGTGGTGCCGACACCGGTGCTGGGGTCGGGGGCAGCGGTGGAACCGCCGCCGAATTTTGTGCCGACAAAGTCCTCGGCGGCTCCCTTAAACAGGGTGGCAACCGCCTGACCGGCATTGTCGTATTTGCTGGTGTCTTTACAGACCTTGACGCAGTTGCTGATGATACAGCCGGACATTTTTAGGCCGGTGGTAATCAGGCTGCCGATGAATGCGTCTGCCTGTGGGGTCATGGAGGGGATTGCGATGCCGAAGAGCATGCTGAAGCAAAGCAGCAGGCTGATGATGCGCTTTTTCATACTATTCTCCTTCCTGAGTGGTCATCTGTTCAAATCCCGTTTCTGCCCGCTGCACAGTGGCAGCGATGATCTTTTCTGCATCGGACTTGAGATCCCGGGAAAGCGCGGCCTCAATCACCGGGGCATACACTTCTTCGGGGACCTGATAGATCCGGAAACAGCAGGTGAGGTAGCGGCGCACTTTTCGCTCCATGGTGAAGTACATGTCACAGGGGCGCGCCATAAAGCCGCGGGTGACGCTGGCGGAGGCGATTTCCAGCTCATAAAAGTCGTTTTCCTTGGCATCCGGCAGGTAAGGACCGAAAATTGCCATGAGCTTTTTCGTGGTGCTCTGGTAGACGAACTCCGAGGTGGAGCTGAGGGAGTAGGTGGTGACGTATAATTCCCGCAGCGGCTCGGAAAGCTCGGTGATGTGCAGCTGCAGGCACGTTTCCAGCGCGTAGAGCAGCAGCGGATTGTCGGCTGGCATCATGGCCGCTGCCGCAAGGAACTGACTGGAAAACATGATTTTTGTCAGCTCCAGCAAAATGGCCTCTTTGCTCTCAAATGCGGCAAAAAATGACGCCTGAGACATGCCTGCTGCGGTGGCAATCTGCGTGGTGGTGGTTTTTTCATAGCCCTGCTCCAGGAACAAAAAAGTTGCCGCCTTGAGCATTTTATTCCGGCGTGCGATTCCGCGCGCCTGTAGTCCGTGTCCTGCCATTGGAATCCCCCTAAAAATTGTAAGTAAACTATTGAGTACACTCAAACTATATCACAGTGAAATGAAAAGTTCAAGTACGAAATAAAAAATTCCCGCCACAAAATGTGACGGGAATTTGCAAGGGATAAAATTAGATGCGCATTGCAGTGGCGTAAGCGGAACGCATGCCCTGCTGAATGGTGGCTGCCTTCTTGCAGTCGCCGATCATGTAGAACTCCTTGGCGCAGCCATAGAAGCTCA
>CAVEIY010000060.1:0-10636 GCA_963615825.1 Flexilinea sp. | reverse complement strand
AGAGCAGCATTGCTCAGAAGCTCAACACCCTCTGATGCATGCATAAAGCGCCGCTTCAAGCATTTGCTTGAGGCGGTTTCTTTTTTTTCGGCAACACCTTACGAATGTGTCGGTGGACTTTAGCCGGTCTTTTCCGCCGGAAATCCGTTCTTTTTTCTCGAAATACACAACGTATACTTCATTTCCGTTCTGTACATCCGGCGGACTTTGATGTATAATGGAAGAACATTTTGCTACTATTCTGCCTGGAGGTTAATGATATGAATTACGCAGAGGAATCCCTAAAGCTCCACTATCAGTGGAAGGGTAAGCTGGACACCGTTCCCAAGATGAAGGTGGAAAACAGCGACGACCTTTCCCTGGCCTACACCCCCGGTGTTGCCCAGCCCTGTATTGAGATTCAGAAGAATCCCAGCCTGAGCTATGAGCTGACTGGCCGCGGCAATACTGTTGCCGTTATCACCGACGGTTCCGCCGTGTTGGGTCTGGGAGACATTGGTCCCGAGGCCGGTATGCCGGTAATGGAGGGTAAATGCGTCCTGTTTAAGGCATTTGGCGGCGTCAATGCCATTCCCCTGTGCCTGCGCACCAAGGATGTGGACGAGTTTGTAGACGCAGTGGCGCTGCTGGCCGGTTCCTTTGGCGGCATCAACCTGGAGGATATCTCCGCCCCCCGCTGCTTTGAAATCGAGGAAAAGCTCAAGAAAAAGTGCGATATTCCCATTTTCCACGACGATCAGCACGGTACCGCCATTGTAGTGCTGTCCGCCATGCTCAATGCCCTGAAGGTTGTGGGCAAAAAGATTGAGGACATCAAGGTTGTAACCTCCGGCGCCGGTGCTGCGGGCATCGCCATTATCAAGCTGCTGATCTCCATGGGCCTCCAGAATGTCATTATGTGCGACCGTACCGGTGCCATCTACGAGGGCCGCGAGAACCTCAACCCCGCCAAGGCCGAAATCGCCAAGATCACCAACCGCACCAAGGAAAAGGGTTCCCTCAAAGATGTTATTCGCGGAGCCGACGTATTCATCGGCGTATCCTCTCCCGGCACCGTTACCCCGGAGATGGTGAAAACCATGGCGCCCGGTGCAATCCTGTTCCCCATGGCAAACCCCACTCCCGAAATTATGCCCGACGAGGCGCTCAAGGCTGGTGCCGCAGTGGTTGGCACCGGCAGAAGCGACTTCCCCAACCAGATCAACAACGTGCTGGCTTTCCCGGGTATTTTCCGCGGCACCTTCGATGTTCGTGCCAGTGAAATCAACGACGAAATGAAGCTGGCTGCCGCCTATGCCCTGGCGGACCTGGTTTCCCCGGAGGAGCTTGCACCGGACTACATCATCGTACCGGCCTTTGATCCCAGAGTCGGTCCCGCAGTGGCAAAGGCAGTTGCCGAGGCCGCAAGAAAGTCCGGCGTAGCCCGTATCTAATTCATCTATGATTGATCCCAAACAGGGCAGCCCAGGCATTGCGGCTGCCCTGTTTTTTTGGAGGTTACTGTTATGGTGCTGACCGATCCTGTCACCGTATTAAAAGGCGTAGGCGCTTCCCGGGCCGCACAGCTGGAAAAGCTGGGCATCGTCACCCTGGAGGACCTGATTCATTTCTACCCCCGGGACTATGAGGACCGGACCAAGATGGTTACCCTCGACCAGCTGACGCCCCAGGAGCCTGCCTGCTTCCGTGCCATGGTGCTCTCCACCCCCCGCACCAGCTATGTGCGAAAGGGCCTGACCTATACCCGCTGCACCGTCTCCGACGATACCGCCAAGGTCCGCGTTACCTGGTTTAATCAGCCCTGGATGAGCCAAAATCTTACCCAGGGAGAAACCTACTACTTTTACGGCAGCCTATCCGGCGATGATCGGAAGTATGAACTCTTAAATCCCGTGGTAGAACAAATAGAAGCGCCTCCCACCGCCACGCGCTGCATCATTCCCATCTACACCCTCACCAAGGGCCTGACCTCCCGGATGCTCCAAAGCCTGATTTCCGCTGCCATGGAGCAATGCCGGGAGCAGCTGACCGACGGACTACCCGCAGATGTACTCAGACAGGAGCAGCTGATTTCCCTCTATCCGGCGCTGCTAGAGGTCCATCATCCCACCACAGCTGAGGCCCTTTCCGAGGCACGGCGGCGGCTGATTTTCGAGGAATTTTTCCTCTACTCCCTGGGCCTTGGACTGATGAAGGCTCGCCGGGGGCAGGAAACCCATTACCCCTGTACGAAGCCAATCCCCCAGTCGTTTTACGGCAGTCTCTCCTTCTCGCTTACAGGCGCACAGAGCCGCTGTCTAAACGAGATTTCCGACGATCTTTTGTCCGGCCGTCCCATGAACCGGCTGGTGCAGGGAGACGTTGGCTCCGGAAAGACCATGGTTGCCCTGGGTGCCATGCTCCAGGCGGTGGAAAACGGCTATCAGGCGGTGCTGATGGCCCCTACCGAGCTTTTGGCGGACCAGCATTATCAGAACTTCTCTAAAATTCTCGCCCCTCTGGGGATCCCCTGCGTCCTGCTCACCGGCTCCACCCCTACCGCCCAGCGCCGAAGGATTCTGGATTATATTGCCGTGGGTGCTGCCAAAATCATCATCGGCACGCACGCGCTGTTTTCCGGCACCGTGGATTTTTACAATCTGGGACTGGTGGTGATTGACGAGCAGCACCGGTTCGGTGTTCGTCAGCGCGCCGCCCTTGCCGCGAAGGGAAACGCCCCCCATATGCTGGTGCTTTCCGCCACCCCCATTCCACGGACCCTGGCGCTGATTCTCTACGGCGATCTGGACGTTTCGGTGATTGACGAGCTGCCCCCGGGCCGTCAGCCGGTGGAAACCTTTTTGGTCAGCTCCGGCTATCGAGCCAGGCTGAACGGGTTTATCCGAAAGCAGGTGGAGGCAGGCCAGCAGGTCTATGTGGTCTGTCCCGCGGTGGAAGAGAACCCGGATACGGGACTGACCTCTGCCGAGGCCACCTTTCAGACCCTTTCCACCACATTCCCGGACCTTCGGGTGGGGCTGGTTCACGGAAAGCTCCGGTCCGACGCCAAGGAATACACCATGTCCGCCTTTCTCCGGCACGAGATCGACATTCTGGTGGCTACCACCGTCATTGAAGTGGGCGTAGACGTAAGAAACGCCACTCTGATGGTCATTGAAAACGCAGATCGCTTTGGACTCAGTCAGCTCCACCAGCTCCGGGGACGAGTCGGACGCGGCTCTCAGCAATCCTACTGCATTCTCGTCTCGGATAATCGGAATCTGGATACCAGGAAGCGCCTGAAAGCCCTGTGCGCCACCAACGACGGCTTTGCCATCTCCCAGCAGGACCTGGATCTTCGCGGCCCCGGCGACTTCTTCGGCAGCCGTCAGAGCGGTCTGCCCATGTTCCATATGGCGTCTCTCGCCGGAGACATGGCCGTGCTCCAGCATGCGCAGGCTGCCGCCAAAGCCTATCTCACCTCTGCGCCGGACCCCCAGGCCCCCCGCAATCAGGCGTTGCTTGCCCGGGTTCACCAGCTCTTTGACGAGGCAGGCGATACGTTCAACTAGTCTCAGTCACAGGTTTCCCTCCTTCTACATAGTCTAACCAAGAAAAGGACCGGCGCCGCTTCCGTCCAGTATTCGGAAGCCGCTTCGTCCTTACGGCTTATAGAAGGAGGGACGATTTATGTGCGGAATTGCCGGTCAGCTTTCGCCCCAGGGGCTTCCACAGCGGGAACCGGGGTTTTACGATCATATTCTATCCACCATGACGCGCCGTGGTCCGGATCAGGAGGGCAGCTTTTTTGACGCAGCCTGTGCCCTGCTCCACCGCCGTCTGTCCGTCATTGATCCCAGTCACGGACGGCAGCCCATGACCCTGGACGGAAAAACCATTGTCTATAATGGGGAGCTGTACAACGCTCCCGAGCTTCGCAGAGAACTGATCCAGCTGGGGGAAACCTTTGACACCGCATCGGATACCGAGGTGTTGCTTCGGGCCTATCTTCGATGGGGAGACAGCTGCCCCAAAAGGCTCAACGGAATTTTTGCATTTGCCGTCTATGATCCAGCCAGACGGAGGCTGTTTCTCGCCCGGGACCCCATCGGCGTCAAGCCGCTGTTCTATGCCCAGCGAGGCGGCAGCCTGTTTTTTGCATCGGAGCTGAAAAGTCTGCTCTGCTTCCCGGAAATTCTGCCTCTGGTGGACGCCAGAGGACTTTATGACCTTCTGTTCTTAGGCCCAGGCCGAACGCCTGGCTATGGAGTATTCCGGGGCGTCTATGAGCTGGAACCGGGCACCTGCGGATATTTTGACGAAACCGGTCTGCATATCAGCCGCTATTGGCAGCTGCAGGACGCCCCCTTTACCGATACCTTTGCCGAAACCAGCGAAAAAACAAGAGCGCTGCTGGAGGACGCCATTCACCGGCAGCTGGTGTCCGACGTGCCCATTGGGACCTTTCTCTCCGGCGGTCTCGATTCCTCTATCATCTCCTCGGTGGCCGCAAAATACCTTGGCACCATCGACACCTATTCCGTGGACTACCGGGATAACGCCCGCTATTTTCAGGCCACCCGGTTCCAGCCCAATTCCGACAGCGATTATATCGGATTGATGGAGGATTATCTGGGCGCAAACGGCCACCGGATCATTCTGGACACCGATGAGCTGACGAAGGCGCTGTTTGAAGCGGCCGAAGCAAGAGATCTCCCCGGCATGGCGGATGTGGACAGCTCGATGCTGCTGCTATGCCGAAACGCCAAGAAAACCTCCACGGTGATTCTGTCCGGCGAGTGCGCCGACGAGATTTTCGGCGGCTATCCCTGGTATCGGGACCCGGAAATCCGGGCGGTGAACGGATTCCCCTGGGCGCAGACCACCGACTATCGAGCGTCCTTTGTGCTGCCGGAGCTGCTTGGCTGGCTGGACCCCCATGAATTCGTGGATAATCGCTATCAGGAGACGCTGCGGCAGGTGGATATTCTCCCGGGCACCGATCCCCTGGAAAAGCGCATGAAGGAAATGATGGTGCTGAATCTTCGCTGGTTCATGCAGACGCTGCTGGACCGGAAGGACCGCATGAGCATGTGGTCCGGTCTGGAGGTTCGGGTGCCCTTCTGCGACAAGCGCATTGTGGAATACCTCTATACGGTTCCCTGGCGCTATAAGGACTATCAGGGGCAGGAAAAGGGCCTGCTGCGTCACGCCTTCCGGGATATGCTGCCTCCGGAAATTGCAGCCCGAAAGAAAAGCCCTTACCCAAAGACCTGGAACCCCAGCTATATGGAGGCGGTTTCCCGGCTGCTGCGGCAGGAGCTGGAGGACCCTCGCTCTCCCCTGCTGACCTTCCTGAGCAAGGACGCGTTGCTGGGACTGTGCCAGGAAAACCGCAGCATTCCCTGGTATGGCCAGCTAATGACCACCCCGCAGACCATCGCCTACTTCCTCCAGCTGGCTCATTGGATGCGGCAGCGGAACGTAGAAGTGGTGTTTTGATCGGTTCGGCGCTTTCCGTCCATGGAGAGCGCCGCTTTTTTTGAAAAACTGCAACATCCGTGCCAAAAACGGCGTTCCTATGGTAGAGCGCGCGAAAAGGAATCGGCCTATCACCAACGTCATGGGCCGAACAGAAAAGGAGGGACAACGATGGGAGGAAACAACCGCCTCAGTGGAGAATCGGACGCACAGCTGCTCCGGCGCATGCAGTTGGGAGACGACAAGGCCTTGTCTCAGCTGATGGACCGATACGGCGGCTATGTCTATCGGGTCATTGCCAACGTACTGCTCCAGGCAGGCACCGCATCGGACGCCGAGGAATTGACCTCTGATACCTTTTATGCGGTATGGAGTCACGCAGACTCCATTTCGCCCCGGAATTTAAAAGCCTATCTGGCCGTCACCGCCCGAAACAAGGCAAAAAGCTTTCTCCGGAAGCATCGGGAGCTGCCCATGGACTTGGACACGCTGCCCCTGTCCGACGGAATCACCCTGGAGGATCAGGCCATGGAACAGGAGCTGAAGCAGCTGCTCCACAAGGCCATCGACAAAATGCGCCCCCAGGACCGGGATATCTTTCTCCGCTATTACTATTACATGCAAACCACCCAGCAAATCTCTCAGCTTTTAAACATCCCCCACAGCACCGTAAGAACCCGGCTGATGCGGGGACGAAAAACACTGAAAAAGCTACTTATCAAGGAGGGCTTATCATGAATCCACGGATCACCGACCTGCTGGACGACTATGTGGATACCTCCGTCCAGCTGTTTCCGCCGGAGCAGGTGCTTCGCGGCCCAGGCTCCGTATCAAAGAACCCCACGGTGCAAAAACCGGTTCATCACCGGATGAAAAAGCCCCTGGTGATTGCCGCCGCTCTGCTGCTGGCCTTCACGGGCATTGCCGCAGCCAGTCTCCGGCTGTTTGGCGGCAGCAATCCCGGCGATTCCCTGAATACCGGGCTTCCCGAAGCGCCGGATTCCACCCAGTGGAGCACCCCGGAGCCGGATTCCGGCACGGAGGAATTCTTCCAGGAGGACATTGTGCTGGACGACACCAACTCGGTCATTGTCACCAGTGAAGCAACGGGGCTTTCCATGCGGGTGCCGACAGAGTATCAGGATGGGCTGAAAACCGACGACAGCTTCACCCTCACCACGATTTACTCCGACGACGAATCGTTTGATTTTGACAGTATTTTCACGTTCTGCGACACCAGCAACCAGGAAAGCAGCCATGGGATTGTTTTTTCCATTGATACATGGGATCAATCCGGTTTTGACGCCTATTTGAGCGATCCAACCATTGGCCAAACCTTTGAGCTGAACAGTGCGATAGTCGGAAAAAAGGATGCCTCCTACTATCGTATGCTCCAGTTTGGCAATTCCCTCAGCACCAGATTTCCTCACTTCGACGCTGCCAGCCTGGACAGCGCAAGAGCGTATTATGCGCGTCTCCAATATGCCATTCCCATGGTGAACAGCTTCATCGAGCTAAATGGACTGGACCCGGTGGAAACGGGTCTGGACAGCTGGGACGAGCTGTTCCGTCAGCGGATGCTGGAGCCGATGGCGGACGCGATTCGGCAGCTGGAGGCCGCTCAAAATCCGTCAGAATCCGAAACGGCAGCCGATGCACAGAAAGCCAAATACGCCCGCGCCTATGGCTTTGACGTAGTTCCGGACAACGCCACACTGATTGCCTTTCTGGGCCTTCCGGTGTCCTATGGCAACGGTGAGGAAACGCTGCTGGCCCTGACCTACGACGTAAACACCCATACTTACGCCTGGGTCTTTCAGTGCAGCGTGCTTGCTGCGCAAATAACTTCCGATTCGCAGAATAGCACCCAGCAGCCCGAATTTTTAGACGATTACCGCAACGAAATTGCGCCGATTCTCAACGATCTGATCGTAAAAGACGCCTATTTTGTTTATCTCGACGGCATCCAAAGCCAGCTTGAAATCGGCAGTCAAATCAGCTATCTGGCAGACGGCGTATTTACCGATCGGCTGGAACCCACGGAGCACCAGGACGAAATTCCCTCCTATGTGGAGATTGGCGGCACGGCATATGCCTTCTCCCTTTCCGGCGCCTCCTTTGACAGTACCGCACTGCGCGGAGATCTCCAGGCCTTTTCCGGCCTGACCCAAAACGAGCTTTGGCTGGATCCCACCGACGGAGAGTATACCTGGGTGATTGAAAATACCGAGCTGCATTCCGCCCTGCTTGCCGCCTCCCCCTCCGGCTCCTACGAGGAGGCCCAGGACGACCCGACGTTTGCCCAAGCACTCCAGACATTCCACACCGAGGAGGAAGAACAGTTTCAGCGTTACTGCACGTTGATCTATTCCGACGGCACCGCGCTTCCGCTGACCGGCGGATTCAGCTGGAGCTATGAACGCGGCTCCTTCCTTGGAACCGGTACCCTGGCACAGTGCGAAAAAAAGACCGGAATCACACCGGATGATGCCGTTCCTGCTTATCTGTTGGTCAACGGCAGCATTGTTCCGCTGACTACCAATACCCAGGGGGACGTTCAAAGCTCCCAGACGGAGGATTCTTCCATCGACGACCTCCATTCCACGATGCCGGTTGGCAACGAAAACCCGTCAACCACTCTCACCAGCAGCACCGGCCTTTCCATCGCCGTAATGCCTGACTGTGTGGATGCCGGGGAATTCTACGTTGACGATACCATTTCCCTTCCAAACCCCACAGACGGAACAACTTGGGATCTTGATGTAGTCTTTGCCGCCTTTGACCAGCGGAATATGGACTCCGGCGGCTTTTTGTGGGCAATCGTAACCGGTTCCCCCGAGCAGCTGCCCATGGAGCTGCCAAGCGGCTACCTGTGCGACGTCATGGGGCAGTTTAACGGTCAAACCTATTCCATCCTAATGCCCACATCCGAGCATCCCCAGTATAACGAAGGCAGCCTTGCTGACGTAACGTCCTACGAATATCACGTCTGCGCACTTCACTGGACCCTGTCCGATACGATCACTGCGCTGGATGCATCCGTCTATCCGGATACCATGCAGCCCTGGGAGGAGGATTATCAGGCACAGGTTCGTGATCCCCTGGCAGCTCGTCTGACCGAGCTGGAGCTGGCGCGTCAGGACAGCATCCAGCCCAGCGACTCCAGCCTGAATCTTCCCGCAGCCCAGGACACCGACGGTGACGGTCTGCTCACCGCTGAGCTGAACATCCCCGTAGAAACGGAATACGGCACTGCAATCCTCCAAAAATTCACCCTGGACCCAAGTTCTTTGGAGTTCAGCTGGTATACGGACCTCTCCAATTTGTCCGGTCCCTTTGCCGAGTACGGCAGCGACCTCTCTACCGTCCTTAAGGAGCACGAGGAATTCCAAGTGGAATTTTCCAATGTATTCAATGCCGTGCAGGAGATTATATTGGACAGTATGCTGGTTTATCCCGACAACTCCCATGTTTGCCTGAGCACCGGCGAGCGGAATGATTATGGAACGCAGAGCCTCCGCACCTTTGACACCCTGGGGCTTGCCACCAAGAAGCCCACCAGCGACGAGCATCCCAGCTGTCTGGAAATCGGCGGCGTGACCTACTCTCTGAGCTAACCCAACATGCAAAAACCGCCCCGGTACGTTTTTCTTCGTACCGGGGCGGTCATTTTTATGCCTTTAACAGGCTTTCGTACAACGCAATATAATCCTTGGCTGGCTGATCCCAGGAGAAATCCTGCTCCATGCAGCGCCTCTCCAGCGTCTCCCAGGTTTCGGTATCCTGATAAACCGTCAAAGCCTCCCGAATGGCATTTCGCAGCGCCTCCGGGGTGTATTCCTCAAATACGAAGCCCCAGCCGTCGGGATGCTCCTTATCATAGGGCTTTACCGTATCCTTCAGGCCGCCGGTAGCTCGGACCAGTGGAACCGCACCATAGCGCATGGCCTGGAGCTGTGCCGTTCCGCAAGGCTCAATCAGCGAGGGCATCAGGAACAGATCAATGCTGGAAAGCACCTCAGCCGCGGAGGACTCGGAATAGGAGATCACCGCCACCTGTGCCGGGAATCGCTCCTCCAGCTGCTGGAGCGCCTGCTTCACATCCCGCTTTCCGTTGCCGCAGATGACAACCTCCGCGCCGTTTTCCAAAAACTCAGGCAACACCGCCACCAGCAGTTCAAAGCCCTTACGGGGCAGAAGGCGGCTGACACAGCCCAGCACCGGGATATCCTCCCCCAGCTTCAGGCTCATGTTCTCCTGCATCCAGAGCTTGTTAAACACCCGCTCGTCCACACTGGATGCGTTGTAGGGCCGATGAACATGGGGGCAATCAAAGGGATTGATCTCCTTGTGAATGCCGTTGCGGATGCCCACAATCTCATGGGCCGCAATCACCTGGGAAAGCTGTCCCGATGCGTCCGGCGCCTTTAGCTCCTGGGCGTAGGACGGGCTGACGGTGGTGACGCAATCGGCAATTTCAATGGCGCCCTTCATCAGATTCACATCGCCGTCCAGCTCCAGCGTGCCCTGAGAGAACAGCACGCCGGAAAGGCCAAACACGTCTGTCAGCGTCTGATAGCTGAAATCCCCCTGGTATTCCACATTATGAATGGTAAACACCGTGCGAATGGGCCGAAGCGCGGGATTTTTCAGGCGCTTATCCCGCAGATAAAACAGCACCAGCGCCGTCTGCCAGTCGTTGCAGTGGACAATATCCGGCGTCCAATCCAAAAAGCGGATGGACTCGCACACCGCCTTGCTGAAAAACGCAAACCGTGCGCCGTCGTCATGGCAGCCATAGAGCTTGCCCCGGAGAAAATACACGTCGTTCTCCACAAAATAATAGGTAACACCCCGCAGCTCCAGCCGATACAGTCCGCAATACAGAGGCTGAATGGCAACGTCCAGGGTAAAGTTGGTCATCAGCTCCATCTGATCCCGGTACCGCTGGGGAATGGTATCGTAAAGGGGCATAATCACCCGGATGTCCTGCCCCATATTTCTCACGGTCTGTGGAAACGCATAGGCCACATCGCCCAGCCCTCCGTCTTTGGCGAAGGGAAACGCTTCGCTGACTGCATAGAGAATCTTCATATTCCACCTCAAACTGCCGTTTTCCGGCTTTTTTCCTCGATTACACAGGAAAAGAACCCACAGACTGCATATTGGTCTGTGG
>CAVEIY010000059.1:0-10716 GCA_963615825.1 Flexilinea sp. | reverse complement strand
GCAGTGATGTGCCGCCCTTTGACCGGTCCCCCTTTGACGGCTATGCCTTCCGAGGGGAGGACAGCCAGGACGCCGCGCTGGATCACCCTGTAACCCTTCGGATTCTGGAGGAAATTCCGGCAGGCAGCGTGGGGAAAAAGCGGGTTGTTCGGGGAACGGCCGCGAAAATTCTCACCGGTGCGCCCATTCCGCTGGGAGCGGATTGTGTCTGCAAATTTGAGGATACGGAGTTTACCGCTACCAGCGTTACCCTGCATAAGCCCTATCGCAGCGGCAGCAATATTGTGCTGCGCGGCGAGGATTTGACGGCAGGAGACGTGGTGGCAGAGCAGGGCATGATCATTGACAGCGCCCTGATGGGAACTCTGGCAACGCAGAATTTGGCGGAGCCGAAGGTCTATCGCCGTCCGCTGGCTGGTATCATCACCACCGGCAGCGAGCTGTGCGGCGTTGGGGATGCTCTGACCGGCGGAAAAATCGTCAATTCCAATCGCTATACCTTCCAGGGCGTGCTCCAGAATACCGGCTGTGTGACCGAGTTCTTCGGCTGCCCCGGGGATACCGTGGAGGAAATTGCCGCGGCATTTTCTCAGGCGGCGGAGGCCTGTGATGTGATTATCACCACCGGCGGCGTGTCGGTGGGAGATTATGATTTGACTCCCGATGCGCTCCAGGCGGCGGGCGGTACGGTGCTCATGCAGAATATGCAATTGAAGCCCGGCGGAAAATGCTGCTTCGGTACCATTGGAAAGGCGCTGGTTTGCTGCCTGTCCGGAAATCCTGCATCCAGCATGACGGCGTTTTATGCGGCGGTGCTGCCTGCCATCCGAAAGCTGTGCGGCAGAAAGAACTGGGCGCTGGAACAGATTCCGGTGACGCTGCTGGAGGATTTTCCGAAAAAAAGCCCCAAGCCCCGGCTCCTTCGGGGCAAGCTGGAGCTGAGCGGTGGAACTGTGGGCATGCACATTACCGGAGAACAGGGAAATGGCATTTTGCACACTATGGTTGGCTGCAACATGCTTGCGCTGGTACCGCCGGGAAGCGGACCGCTGCCCAAGGGGACGGTATTGCAGGGATTTTGGATTGACGGAACAAACGGAGGCACATTATGAAAAAAGTGAGAGTGGAAGATGCAGTGGGCATGACCCTCTGCCATGATATTACCGCCATTGACGATCATTTTAAGGGGGCTGCCTTTCATCGGGGTCAGGTGATTACCCAGGAGGACGTGGAAAAGCTCAAGAATATCGGCAAAAACCACATCTTTATCTGGGAGGAAAACGCCGGAGAAATCCACGAGGAGGATGCGGCGCTGCGTCTATCCAAGCTGTGCCAGGTGGAGGGCGGTGTGTATTCCGGCCCCAGTGAGGGAAAAATGGTGCAGAAGGCAGGCGTTCGGGGAATGTTCCGGGTGAATGTTCCGCTGCTGCGCGCCATTAACGCCATTGGGGATATCACCATCAGCTCCATTCCCGATCACTATCCCGTTGAGGTGGGCGGAAAGCTTTGCTCCATGCGGATTATCCCTCTGACCACCCAGGAGAGTCAGATTGTGGAGGCGGAGCGGTTATGTCAGGAGGCGGACGAACCGCTGATGCAGCTGCTTCCCTATCAGAAGAAAAAGGTTGCGTTCATCATCACCGGCAGCGAGATTTACACCGGACGCATTCCGGATAAGTTTGAGCCGGTGCTTCGGGCAAAGGTGGGACAGTATCCCTCTGAGGTCATTGGCTGCAAAATCTGCGACGACGATCTTTCCATGCTCAAGGCGGCATTGAAGAAATTTATGGATGCAGGAGCCGACCTGATCCTCATGACCGGCGGCATGAGCGTGGATCCGGACGACCTGACCCCCACCGCCATTGCGGAGGCAGGCGCCCAGGTGGTGACCTATGGCATGCCCTCTCAGCCCGGCAATATGCTGCTGGTGGCCTATGCGGGGGATACCTGCATTGTGGGCGTTCCCGGTGCGGCGGTGAAGCTCCCCACCACTACTCTGGATGTGGTCCTGCCGCAGATCTTTACCGGAGTGAAATTCACCAAAGCGGACTTTATTCGGCTGGGGGACGGCGGCTTCTGCCAGAGCTGTGACGGCTGCCACTGGCCCAACTGCACGTTTGGACGGTACTAATACATGAAAGATCAGTTTAACCGGGAGATTACCTATCTCCGGGTATCCATTACAGACCGATGCAATCTTCGCTGCCGGTATTGTATGCCGGAGGATGGCGTGTGCAAGCTCCAGCATCAGGATATTCTGCGGTATGAAGAAATCCTGGAGATTGTCTCCATGGCGGCGGAGCTGGGCATCAAAAAGGTCCGGGTGACCGGCGGCGAGCCGCTGGTACGATTGGGCTGCGCGGATTTATGTGCCGGAATTTCCGCGATTCCGGGGATTCAGGAGGTGGTAATCACCACCAACGGAATCTTGCTGGAACAGCAGGCAGAGGCGCTGCACCAGGCGGGAGTCCGTCGGGTCAATGTCAGCCTGGATACCATGGACCCGGAGAAATACCGCCAGATTACCGGCGGCGGTGAGATTCAGCGGGTACTTCGCGGCATCGAAAAAGCGAGAGACGTTGGCCTGACGCCGATTAAGATCAATACGGTGCTCATGGGCGGTTTTAACGACGGCGAAATTCCGGACTTTGTGGAAATGACCCGGGAGCATCCCATTGAGCTGCGGTTTATTGAGCTGATGCCCATGGGACCTGGGGCGGAATTTGGCGAGGGCGCTTATCTGCCGGGTCAGACGGTATTGGATCGGGTGCCGGAGCTGCAGCCGCTTCCTGCAGACGGCGGTGTGGCGCGGCTGTATCAGCTGCCTGGAGCCGTCGGACGGGTAGGACTCATCAGCCCCTTAAGCCGGCACTTCTGCGGAAGCTGCAACCGGCTGCGGCTGACTTCCGAGGGCGCACTGAAACCGTGCCTGCATTCCAATCAGGAGCTTCCGCTGCGGGGACTTCATGGAGATGCGCTGCGGGAGACAATCTGCGCTGCCATTGCGGCAAAGCCGAAAATGCATGGCGCATTGGACGCCCATCACAGCAGCCAGGCCGGACGGAATATGAACACCATTGGAGGCTAAACCATGGATTTTTCTCATTTTAATGAATCTGGAAGAGCGCGGATGGTCAATGTCAGCGATAAAAAGGACACCCATCGCACCGCCATTGCGGCAGGACGGGTGCTGGTGAATCGGGAAACTCTGGAGCTGATTCGCACCGGCGGCATGAAAAAGGGCGATGTATTGGGAACCGCACAGATCGGCGGCATTATGGGCGCAAAAAATACGCCGCATATCATTCCAATGTGCCATCCAATCATGATTTCCGGTGTTGATATCGACTTCCGGCTTAACGATCAGGACTGTGCGGTGGAGATTACGGCCACCACCACCTGTACCGGAGCTACCGGTGTGGAGATGGAGGCGTTGACTGCCGTATCGGTGGCGGCGCTGACAGTATATGATATGTGCAAAGCGGTGCAGAAGGATATGGTCATCGACAATATCCGGCTGCTACGGAAAACCGGCGGAAAATCCGGGGATTTTATCAGAGAGGAGCAGGCAGAATGGAATGGACAGCAGCGGTAATTACCGTCAGCGATAAGGGCAGCCGGGGTGAGCGGGTGGACACCAGCGGCCCTGCCCTGGTAGAAATGCTGAAAGAAGCGGGCTATCAGGTGGTTTACACCAAGATCATTCCCGATGAATACGACCAGATTGCCCAGGAGCTGCGCCATTGCAGCGATGAATTAAAGGTCTGTCTGGCGCTGACCACCGGCGGAACGGGATTTTCTCCCCGGGATATTACGCCGGAGGCAACCCTGTCGGTGATCGAGCGGGAAACGCGGGGCATTCCGGAGGCCATGCGTGCCTTTAGCATGACCATTACCGACAAAGCCTGCCTAAGCCGGGAGGCAGCAGGCATCCGGGGCGAAACACTGATTGTGAATCTCCCTGGCAGCCGGAAGGCCTCTACCGAGAATCTTTCTGCGGTGCTCAAGCCCATTCGCCATGGAATTGAAATTCTCCGGGGTGAAACGGCAAACTGCGGGGAAGAGCACCATCATCACCACCATTGATTGCGCCAATCGAAAAACAAAAATTGCGGGACAGGATGGATTTCCTGTCCCGCATTGCGTTTAAGCCTGATCGTAGGGCTTTACGGTTACCGACTGGGTTTCAAAGTCGATGAAAATCTGATAGGCGTAGTTATCCTCGCTGGTGTCCCAGATTTCCACATACTTCGGGGTTACTTCAATGATAATTTCCGTATCCTCATGGGAGTATTTATTGTAGCTGCCCCAAAGGTATTCCTTGTAGAGGCTTTCAAATTTCCGATCCGGCTCATCTACCACCAGACCCTTGTTCTCTGCAATGCCCTCTACTTGAACGCCGCTCCAGCACAGGGCAACATGGGGATTTTCAAAGAGCTGCTGGGTTTTTCGGAAGTTTTTGTCCGTTTTGAACCAGATTTTCTGATCGTAGAACAGGCAGCTGACGTTGCGGACCATCACATAGTCCTGAACCGAGCTGGCCAGGGCCATGATTTTGGAATGTCCCAGCTTTTCAAACATCAGCTCTACAGCCTGGGAAAAGGTCAGAGATTTGTCTACACTGAAATTCATAGGTAATTCCTCCATTTCGTTATGCAAGGGCGAACCGCTTCATGGGTGCGCTGAGCTTTTTGTATACCAGCAGGGTAATCAGCGAGGTGACCACCCGGGAGAGCAGATTGAAGGGAACCACGGAGAAGGCAACCATGGTGGGGATGTTCTTGATCCAGGGATTGACTGCGGCGCAGATCTCGATGATGCCGTCCCAGTTCATGCCGTAGAGCTTGATATAGAGGGGGAAGATCACATAGACGTTGGTAAAGATGGAAACCACCACGCTGATGACGGTACCCAGAGCCAGACCAATCACGGCGCCGCGCTTGGTCCGGTGGCGGCGATAGTACCAGAGGGCCGGAAGCACATAGGCAAGGCTGAGAATCAGATTCATCAGTTCGCCGGTCATCAGAGAGCTGCTGCCCTTAAACAGCAGCTTCAGGCCGATTTTGACAACGATGATCTCCACCGCGCCAATGGGGCCGAGAATGAAGCCGCCGATTAGCTCCGGCAGCGCGGAAAAATCGAATTCGGCGAACGGAGAGATCACCGGAACGGAGAAGCTGAAAAACATCAGCACAAATGCTACCGCACCGCATAGGGCCGCCATGGTCAGACGGCGAAGGGAACCTTTTTTCATAATAAAAACCTCCAAACAAAAATAGCGTCTCTTTGCAGAGCCTGAAAGCACCTGGATTCTCTGACTTCATCCAGGCAAGCAGGCAACAAAGAAACGCACAAGAATACGGAGGTTTGCCGCACTTATCTTCTTCCATCCAGACTGTACTGTTGGTCCCGGAGTTACACCGAGTCAGCGGCTGCAAGAGCCGGTCGCGGACTATACCGCCAGTAGGGGAATTTCACCCCACCCTAAAGACAAAGCATTCAGTTGATTTCGGGGACATTATACGACGGGTTCTTGCGGATTGCAAGTATTTTTTTGCAAAAATCAAAAAAATTCCTTGCAGATGAACAGGATGACAAACCGCACAGCGGGAGGCGGCATTGACAGTTGCATTCCGCAACCCGCTATGTTACACTAATATTCACGCGACTGTTTGAAACGAAGTTAGAGGAGAGAAGAAGTGTATGAAAGATCGGAATGCAAAACGAAGCAGCTTTTCCGGGAAAATCGGCTTTGTACTGGCGGCAGCCGGTGCGTCGGTAGGACTGGGAAACATCTGGAGATTTCCCTATCTGGCGGCTAAATATGGCGGTGGTATTTTCCTGCTGGTCTATATCGTCCTAGCGCTGACCTTTGGCTACGCGATGATTATGGCGGAGACGTCGCTGGGCCGTATGACCGGGAAAAGTCCGGTGGGCGCGTATGGTGCCTTTGGAAAAACGAAGTGGCGTTCCCTGGGCGGCTGGATCAATGCGGTGATTCCGATTTTGATTGTGCCCTATTATTCGGTGATTGGCGGCTGGGTCATTAAATACCTGGTGGAATATCTCATGGGGCATGGCTCACAGCTGGCAGCGGACGGCTATTTTTCTACGTTTATTTCCAGCGGTGTTTCCACGGAGCTTTGCTTTGTGGTGTTTGCGCTGTTCACCCTATCGATTATTTTTGCCGGGGTGCGCAATGGCATTGAGCGGGTGTCCAAGCTGATGATGCCCATTCTGGTGGTACTGTCGCTGATTATTGCGGTCTATTCCGTGACTCGCCCCGGGGCGTTGGCCGGTGTGAAGTATTTCCTGGTGCCCAATTTCCAGGACTTTTCCTGGATGACGGTGGTATCCGCCATGGGGCAGGTGTTCTATTCGCTGTCCATTGCCATGGGCATTCTGATTACCTTCGGTTCCTATATGAAAAAGGACGTGTCCATTGAGGGGTCTACCCGGAATGTGGAGATTTTTGACACGGCAATTGCGATTATGGCCGGATTGATGATTATTCCGGCCGTGTTTGCCTTCTCCGGCGGCAGCGCAGAAAATCTGAAGGCAGGACCGTCGCTGATGTTTATCACCATTCCCAAGGTGTTTGACAGCATGGGAATGGGAACCGTTGTGGGAATCCTGTTTTTCCTCCTGGTGCTGTTTGCGGCAGTGACCAGCTCCATTGCGCTGACGGAAAGCGCGGTTTCCACCTTTGAGGATGAATTTGGCTGGGGCAGACGGAAGGCAACGGTGATGATCGGAATTGTGATGCTGGCGCTGGGCAGCCTGTCCTCTTTGGGCTATGGACCGCTGGCTGGCGTGACCATTCTCGGCATGCAGTTCCTGGATTTCTTCGATTTCCTCACCAACTCCGTGATGATGCCCATTGCCGCCATTGCCACCTGCCTGCTGGTGTCCAAGGTGGTGGGTGTGGATGCCATCGAGCAGGAGGTCACGCTGGAGGGCGGCACCTTCCGGCGGAAAAAGATCTTCTGCGTGATGATCCGCTATATCTGCCCGATTTTCGCGGTGATTATCCTTTTGAGCTCCGTGGCGAATGCCTTCGGACTGATCTCCATGTAAGTAAAAATGAAAGAACCTCCGCTCCCGGCATTGGCTGAGAGCGGAGGTTTTGCTGTATGTTAGAGGGAATAGCCGGTGATATGGGCGACCCACTTGAGGAATTCGTCCTGATCGTCGTCCTCGCAGTGGCCGCCGTCCCAGACCAGACGGCAGTTTACGTCCTTTCCGGCATTCTCTGCGGCAGTGGCCAGCAGTACCGCGGGAGGAACGGCCAGGCAGGGATCGCATGCGCCGTGACGGATCCACCAATGGGGCGCCACATCGGAATGCTTCCGGAGAATGTGCCAAATGGGGTTCTGGCTGTGGATGATCTCTATCAGCGCGGGATCTACCGTGGCGGTTTCGTCTCCGGTGGCAAGCTGGAGAGAATAATCGGTGAAGTGCCGGGCGGCATGATGGGCATCGCCATAGAGGTTGGGGCCGGGCTGCTCATAGCCCAGATCGTCAAAGGAGGGAACCCGAGCGTCGCGGGTGGCATAGAGACCGAAATCTTCGAAGCGCAGGGCGGCAGTGGTGCCGTCGTAGTGAATCCAGGGATGGGAGGCGAGATAGGCGTTCCGCTTGTCGTCGCTCATTTTCCCGAGGTACCGGGCGGCATCCGGGGCGAGATAGGTTTTTGCAATATACTCGCCCAGATTGTCGATGGTCAGGCGGCCAAAGCCGTTTTTGCCCACAAAGGTTTCGGACTGGAGATAGTCCCCAAAGAGCGCTGTCAGATGGTCGGAGCGCTTTTTCTCCTCGGGATCGGTGATCAGACCGCCGCCCTGCCATTCCACGGCACCGTCGGCAATTTCATGGCCCATGATGGGACTGGTGGAGTAGGTGGCGAAGATATCGTCCCGTTCTTTGGCCGCACCAATGGCATCGAGATAGGGCTCAAACCAGGCGCAGTTGCCGGATGCACCCAGCAGTGTAGACTGCCAGCCGCCGCCGGAACCGCCGGTGGTGATGATCTTCTCGGGATCGCCGGGGATCACATCGGCATTGTGGCGGAGATAGCGGATGGCGGCCTTCAAATCCACCACGGCAGCGGGAGCTTTTCCATAGAAGGTTCCGTCGGGCCACTGATTTTCCCGGCCGCGGCAGCCAACCTCCACCAGCACATAGCCCAGGGCCAGCTTGCCCCAACGGCTTCCATCCGGGGGAGCAGCCTCGCCGGGATCACCGCCGGGGCCAGGGCCGGGCATGCCCTTGGGCTGGTAGCTGCCCAGGGTGCGGATGCCCATGATTCCGCCGCCGGCATGTCCTTCGCCGCCGGCCATCTTCTCCCATTCCTCACTGCTGGTGATTTTGGAGGCGGGAACAGGGGGCATTTCGCCGGGGCCGCCAGGACCAGGACCACCGGGACCACCAGGACCACCGCCGGGCGCACCAAAACTGCCGCCGCTTTCTGCGGTGGAGGAGAGGAACCCGGCGCAGCCAATGCCGAAGAAAATCGGCGCATGTGTGGCATCTACAGGCTTCCCGTCAATGGAAACCGGCTCCTTGATGTTTAGCGTCTGGTACTTGGGATCTACCGGCTTTTCACAGTAGAGAATGTTCTGATAGAATTTGTAGACGATTTCCTTTCCCTGATAAACGTGACGCTCCAGGGTAAAGGCGTCCTGGTTGAATTGAAGCATCAGATGACCTCCTTCGATTCCGGTGTGAATATAGCATGGCTTCTTTTGATGCTTCTATTGTAAAATCAGGATAATGATCTGTCAAACATGTCTTTCCTTGCGGTTTATCAAGGAAAATACGAAGAAAGCCTTGACAGAATCCGGCGGTCTGCTATGCTTTAGGGGAGGTGAGGCACAATGAATTTTCAGAGCCTATTCTATTTTCAAACCGTGCAGCGGGAGGGGAGCATTCAGCAGGCGGCGGCAAAGCTGCATATTTCCCCGCAAGCCCTCAGCGAGCATATGAAGCGGATGGAGGAAGAGCTGGGGCTTCCGCTGCTCCATCGGACCCGGCCGGTTACTCTCACCGAGGGAGGAAAGCGGTTTGGAGAATTCTGCGGTGAGGTGCTGGCGCAGCAGCATCGGCTGGAGCGGGATCTGCTGGAACTAAAGGGAGAAAAGCGACAGCTGGTGATTTCCACCCCGTTGCGGGGAACGCCGCCGTTTTTGGCAGCGGTGATTAAGCGATTTTCCAAGGAATGTCCGGCGTGTACGGTTCATGTCCAGGAGCGGCCCCAGGAATTGACGCCCCATGAGTTGCGGAAATATGACCTGAATCTGTCGATGCAGGCGCTGGGACCGGATATGGAGCAACTGAAAATTCGGATGGAGCCGCGTGGAGACGCTCAGGAGGGCACGTCAGACGGTTATCTGTTCCTTGCAGATCGGAGCCTGCTCCAGGCCTGTTGGGGGGATGCGCTGCAGGAGCGGCTGACGCAATTGCAGCAGTCCGGAGAGATTGCAATGCTTTGTGAAATTCCGTTTATTCGCTTTACAGATCCGGAGGTGACGGCATCGCTGGAGCAGCAGCTGGCGGCACAGAAATTCGTGCCCCGGGTTGTGGCCAGTGCAGACAATACGGCTCTGTGCTTTGCGCTGTGTCTCAGCGGAGTGGGGGCCAGCATTGTACCGGACGACTGGCTCCGGGATCATCCGGTGCCCCAGGACTTCTTCGTGTATCCCTTACCGGTGGTAACCAGAACCCAAAATCTCTATTTGAGCTATGAAAAGGGGAGAAAGCTCAGCCAGGAGGAGCAGACGTTCATCCGGATTTTCATGCAGGAGATGGGGTAAACGCTTCTGGTCTAAAGAATCAAACGGATTGCTTACAGATACAGGAGTCCTCTGGCCTGACGGCGAAGGGCCGGACGGTCCTCAGGATGGGCGATGGAAATGAGCGCTTCGGCTCGCTCTCGGATGGTTTTTCCCTTTAAACGGGCAATGCCGTATTCGGTGACCACATAATCCACATAGTTCCGGGGCGTCGTCACCACAGCACCGGGGGTCAGAGTGGCCTTGATTTTGCTGTGTCCCTTTCCGCTGCGGGCAGGGAAGGCGAGAATGCTTCTTCCGCCCTTGCTGCGGTAGGCGCCATAGGCGAAGCAGAAGGCGCCGCCGGAGCCGGAAATCTGCTTGGGACCGATGGATTCGGCGCAGACCTGACCGGTGAGATCCATTTCTACCAGGGTGTTGATGGATACCATATTGTCCTGCTTGGCAATTTCAAAGGGGTCTACCACATCCCGTCCGGTTCGGAGAATGCAATCCTTCCGACCGGCGAGAAACGAATATAATTCCGGCACTCCCTCGGCAAAGGCGCAGACATGGAGTCCCCGGTCAAAGGACTTTCGGGTTCCGGTTATGACACCTGCCTGGATCAGGTCCATCATGCAGGAGGTGAACATCTCCGAATGAATTCCAAGCTCCTGCTTGTCCATCAAAAAGGAGCCGACTGCATTGGGAATACCGCCGATGCCCAGCTGAATGGTGTCGCCGTCATGGACCAGTGAGGCCACCGCCTCGCCAATTTTCTGTTCGGTTTCCGTTGGCTCCAGATTGGGAATCACGTATTCCGGCCGGTCTGCCTCTGTGAGCATGTCCACATCCCGAAGATGGATGGCCACGGAACCGTGCATATGCTTCAGATTGGGGTTCACCTCCAGAATGATCCGCTGGTGCTGCTCCATGGCGGCCAGCA
>CAVEIY010000058.1:0-10924 GCA_963615825.1 Flexilinea sp. | reverse complement strand
GCGCGGGTGGTTTGGGACCATCAGGCCGCAGGTTCGAACCCTGTCACTCGGACCATGTCGGAGCAAGTGTTGAATCGCTTGCTCCGATTTGCTTTTTTAACCAAACTGCAAGCGGTTTTCTGCGACAGATTCGGCTTCCTTTTTCGAGGGATTGATACAATCAATGGCAAATGACTTGATTTTATCACAAAAATAGGATATAATCATAAGATATTATGCCTATTATTCTTAATTGAGATAGATCGGAGCCTTTCCTGGAAAGTGACTCCATAACCCGCGGCGGAAATGCCGCAGAAGGAGTTTGTTGAATTATGTGTGGTATTGTTGGATTTGCTGGCCATACCCCGGCGGCACCGGTGTTGCTGGATGGCCTTGCTAAGCTGGAATATAGAGGATACGATTCTACCGGTATCTGCACCTGTGCGGATGGAAGCATGCACGTTGCAAAGAAGGAAGGACGGCTGTCGAACCTGATCGCGCTGACCCATGGCGGAGCCGATGTTCCCGGCAATATTGGGATTGGTCATACCCGTTGGGCGACCCATGGCGCGCCCTCGGACATCAATGCCCATCCCCACCTCAGCAGCGACGGAAAGATTGCGCTGATTCACAACGGTATTGTAGAGAATTATCTGGACATCAAGGCAATGCTTCTGAAGGAGGGCTATACCTTCCGTTCGGAAACCGATACAGAGGTGGCATGCAATCTGATTGCCTATTGCCTGAAAACCCGCGGTGGATCCCTGCTGGATGCAGTGCAGGCGGCACTGGATCAAATTGAGGGCAGTTATGCCTTTGTGGTGCTGTGCCAGGACGATCCGGACACCATTGTGGCAGCCAAAAAGTCCAGCCCGATGATCTTTGGCTACGGAAACGGCTGCAACTTTGTGGCGTCTGACGTGACGGCGGTGCTCCGGTATACCCGCGAGGTGGTCTATCTCAATGACGATGAGCTGGTGGAAATGACCGCAGACTCCGTGCATTTCTACGATCGGAAGGGCAATGAGCTGGAGAAAACCCCGGAGCATATCGACTGGGAGCTTTCCGCAGCTGAGAAAAATGGCTATGACCATTTTATGATTAAGGAAATTCATGAGCAGCCCAAGGCACTGGCCAACACCATTTCTCCCAGAATTCGTGATGGGAAAATCGTGCTGGATGACATTACGTTGGATCAGAATTACATCAAAAAACTCTCCCGGGTGTATGTGGTTGCCTGCGGCAGCGCATATTATGTAGGCTGCGTTGGAAAGTACGTGATGGAGAAGCTGTGCCGGATTCCGGTGGAGCCGATGCTGGCGTCCGAGTTCCGCTACTGCGATCCGCTGTGCGATGAAAATACGCTGGTTCTGATTATCTCCCAGTCCGGCGAGACGGCAGATACGTTGGCAGCGCTGCGCGAGGCAAAGCGTCGGGGCGCACGGACGATGGCGATTGTCAATGTGGTGGGATCCTCCATTTCCAAGGAGGCAGACGATGTGATCTACACCTGGGCTGGGCCGGAAATCGCTGTGGCAACCACCAAGGCCTATTCGACGCAGCTGGCAATTGTGGATATTTTGGCACTGTATATGGCGCAGGCGCTGGGGACAATTTCCGATGCGGAGTATAACCGCCTGCTGCTGGCGCTGCAAAAGCTGCCGGAGCAGATTGAAGAGATTCTCCAGCCGGAGCAGATTGATGTCATCCGGGATTATGCCGAACTGTTCTGCCATGCGGAGGACGCCTATTTTATCGGACGGCATGTGGATAATGCTACCTGCCTGGAGGGCAGCCTGAAGCTCAAGGAGATTGCCTACATCCATGCAGAGGCCTATGCTGCCGGCGAGCTGAAGCACGGTCCCATTTCTCTGATTGAGGAGGGAACCATGGTGGTTGCAGTTGCCACCAACGGCCAGCTGTTTGACAAGACTATGAGCAATGTCAAGGAGACAAAGGCGCGCGGTGCAATGGTTCTTGGCATTACGGTGCCGGATTATGCCGAAAGAATGGCGGAGACAGTGGACTGCCAGTTCCTTGTTCCGAAAACGGATCCTATTCTGCAGCCCAGCCTGTCTGTGGTACCGTTGCAGCTGCTGTCCTATTATGTGTCGCTGCTTCGGGGCTGCGACATTGATAAACCTCGGAACCTCGCAAAGTCTGTTACAGTGGAATAAAGTACGGTGGGGGCGGAGTGATCCGTCCCCACTTTTGGAAAGGAAGTATCGTCATGGAAGCGATGGAAAATATATTAACCCGGAGAAGCGTTCGGGCATATCAGGATAGACCCATTGACCGGGAAACCTTGGACCGTATTTTTGCTGCGGCACAGATGGCACCCTCCTGGAAGCATACCCAGACTCCTGGCTATCTTGTCATTACTTCTCCGGAGAAAAAGGCGGAGCTGATGGAGGCAATGCCTTCTTACAACGCCAGAAATGTTTCCACTGCACCGGTGGTGGTGGTAATGACTACGAAGAAAAAACGCTGCGCTTATGAGCGGGACGGCAGCTTTACCACAAAGAAAGAGGATCGCTGGGAGATGTTTGATGCGGGCATTGCCTGCCAGACATTGTGCCTGGCGGCGTGGGCGCAGGGACTTGGCACCTGTATCATGGGAATTTATGATGAGGACAAGGTTCCTGCACTGCTGGAGGTGCCGGAGGATCAATATGTAACCGCGATTGTGTCTATGGGCTATCCAGCTGAAACGCCCAAAGCACCTCGGCGCAAGCCTCTGGAGGAGAAGGTGCGCTATGTTTGATGGATTTACCCCCGCTGCCATTGACTTTCTCTGGGGCATTCGATTCAACAACAATCGGGACTGGTTTCAGGAGCACAAGGCCGAATACCAGCGGGATCTGTATCAGCCGATGCTGGCGCTGGCTGATGCGGTGAAAGAGAAATTTCAGCTGGAGGGGACAGTGCTGAAAACCTCCAGAATCTATCGGGATGTGCGCTATTCCGGCGGCATCCCCTATAAGGAGCATCTTTGGTTCTGCATTCGCCAGGACAATGTGTTCTGGAGCGAGCATCCATCCATGTATTTTCAGATTGAGCCGGAGGGGGGCAGCTGCGGATTTATCCACTATGCTCCCAAAGCGGCATTGATGAATCTGCACCGAAAACGGCTGTTGGAGCATCCAGCGCAATTTCTGAGTGTGGTGGAAAAGCTGGAGCAGGACGGACGGTTTGCCGATCAGTCTACTCGCTATAAGCGTCCCAAGCCTGGCAGCACGCCGGAGCTGGAGCACTGGTATCAGCTGAAGAACTGCTTCTTCCAGCAGGAAATCCCGGTGGGGGAGCAGCTGTTTGATCCGAATTTGCCGGAGGTGCTGGCAGATGGCTTCCGGACGTTGAAGCCCATGTATGATTACTTCCGGGGGCTGGAATTGGAGCTGGCACGGGAGGAATAAGTGATCTATTTTAGAATGGATGAACAATCAGGGGACGTTACCGTGTTTGGTAACGTCCCTTGTTTCTTCTAGTATATGGAAATTCCAATTTCGGTAGTTCCGTCAAAGAATGTTATGGATTCCAGTGCAGACAGGTCAATTGGCACACTCCAGTAGAATTCACATGCATTCACCTGTCGGCTTTCGTCATAGATGGAACGACCGCCTGTGACTGGAACAGAGGTGCCGTCAGAGAGCCGGACGTAAAAGGTGTAGACCTGCTGTACATCCGGATCTGCTGCGGTGACTTCTCCGGAGGTAAACGCATCGCTGTTTAGAATCATGACCTCCGGTTTGTTGGAGGTATAGTCAAACGTAATTCTGGACTCAGAGACAGAGATGTTTGAAATCTCCAGTGTGACATTATCTGAGAAATGGAGCGTCTGGTCAACGTCGAAATTCTGCACTGCTTCGGTTTCCGGCAGCGTAAAGGAAAAATTCCAGGTTCCCTCTTCCTGCTCCATATCATTCAGCATCAAACTGCTGATGTCCATGGTCAGCTGCCCATGGGCCAGGGTTACACCGTCAGGCAGCTCACAGGAGAGAATGCGATAATAGGATGCGCCGGAATCGCTGTCCTCCACAAGCCGGTCTGCAACGGCTGCTTCTGCGGAATAGGTGTTTCCGTCCGATGCGGTGACCTGAATCGTTTCGTTTAGAATCCCGGACAGCAGGTTGTCGGGGTTCGGCGTGGCAACGGTGTAAAGAAGATACACGGTGTCATTGGTCACGGAAACGGAATCCACGGTGATGGTGATGCCGTGATCCGATACGCTTTCGCCCAGGTCTGCGGATTTTGCTTCAATGGCATCCTTGTGGGACTGCGCCATTTCATTGGATGCCATGTCGTTCCAGGTGTGTTCCAGTGCATCGGCGCTTTTGGTGTAATGCATTACAGCCAGCGCGGTTCCTGTCAGGGCTGCCACAATGGCGGCTGCAATGAGTATGGTTTTTGCAGGATGGGAAATCTGCTTGTGCTGCTTCATGGGGACCTCCTTTTCTTCAAGCACGAGGTCAGCCGCTATATCACCGATTACGTCGAAAAAATCCAGCTCTGTCATAGCGTGAAGCCCTCCTTTTCCAGATGTTTTTTTAGCTTTTTCCGGAGGCGGAACAGCATGTTGCGTACCTGATCCTCGGTATGATCGGTTTCCGCTGCCACCTGGGACAATGGCTCCGCATACCAGTATCGCAGCACAAAAATCCGCCGCTTTTCCGGGGGAAGTGTCCGGAGAAATACACTGATGCTATCAGCCAACCGACGCTTTTCCAGCTCCGTGGGCGGGTCGCCCTGACCGCTTGCAAGGTCCCGAAGCTCTTCCAGGGGCAGCTGCTGGAGTCCGCCGCCGCGCCGCTGCGCACATATGGAACGGAGCCGGTTGACTGCCAGGTTCCGGGTGATGCGGCCCAGGTACGCCTGGAGACATCGGGGACGCTGAGGCGGAATGGTATCCCAGAGCCGCAAAAGCGCATCCTGAACACACTCCTGGCTGTCCTCGGGAGAACAAAGCACGTTGTTTGCAATTGTGGTGCAGTAGGCGCCGTATTTTTGCTGCGTCTCCCGGATTGCCTGCTCATCCCGGTGCCAGAATAGCGCTATGATGTGGGAATCATCCATGTGTATCACCTCCGGATGGATCTGAAAGGGCCTTTCACTTAGATAGACACCGTTTTCTTATGGATATCTCATGAATTCAAGAGAATTCTAAAAAGTATTGCGCAGAATTTAGGATGTTTGGTTCGGTGCGGCTTACAGGGAACAGGATAGAGGAAAAAGAGTGAAAAGAACGGAGCAGCATACAAAAATCAGACGTTTTATGTGCTGCTGCGCTGCTTGGGGAAGGGAGCCGGGAAAGTATAGGGGAATAGGAGCGGAAATGAGAACCTTTGGCATGTTTTCCCGTTTTCCATATCCGATCACCGTTTTTCCGTGCCACTTTCTTCAATGGTATGCTATAATAGTATCTGCCAAATCAACCGTAAAACGGCTTATTCGTGCGGCTGACGCCGTAATTCAGGCACTGCTGCAATAATATGCATGTCGGTATCAGCATCCCACCCCAAAAGCGGAGGAATTTTCAATGCAGCTTACCATCGCCATCTGCGAGGACGTATCCGCCCAGCGTGATTATATCACTGCGCTGCTCCACACCTGGGCGTCCCATAACGGCCATACGCTCCATGTTTCCCACTTTCCCACAGCGGAGCGGTTCCTCAGCGCCTATGAGGACGGCTTCCGCCCCGATCTACTGCTGTTGGACATTGAAATGCCCGGGCAAAGCGGCATGACCTTAGCAAAGCGGCTTCGGCAGCTTCATGACGACACGCCCATTGCCTTCCTCACCGGCTACTCCGACTATATGCAGGAGGGCTATGAGGTCTCGGCGCTCCATTATCTCTTGAAGCCGGTGTCCGTGCAGGACCTCTCCCGGGTGCTGAACCGGGCTGTTGCACAGCTCCGGTGCCAGAGAAAATTCCTGCTGTGTACCCTGGAGGGGCTGCCCAGAAAGGTCTATTTCGACGAAATTCAATATGTGGAGGTATTATCCCACACTGCCACCCTTCACTTAGACGGCGGCGAGACGATCCCGCTTCACCGAACCATCCGGGAGCTGGAGCAGCAGCTGGGCGGCAGCTTTTGCCGCTGTCACCGCTCCTTCCTGGTGAATCTCTCCCGGATCCGTCAGCTGAAAAAGACGGACATTTTACTGGATTCCGGGGCCGAAGTTCCCATGTCCCGACGGCTGGCTCCCGCTGTTCATCAGGCGTTCTTTGCCTATTACCGAGAGGAGGCGGCGCATTGCTGAAATATCTCTGGCTCCCGCTGGGCCTTCTGATTTTATGCCTTCTGGCGCTTTTGCTCCGCCGCCTGGTGATCCATTTGGTAGACCAGCGGATCTCCAGCTACCAAAATGACCTTTTGAATCGTCACATCGAGGAGGTAGAACAGATGTACCGCCAGGTGCGGGGCTGGCGGCACGACTACCGGAACCACATTCAGGTCATGAAGGCCCACCTGGACGCGGGGCGCTATGAGGAGCTTGACCAGTACCTCCGATTCCTCAGCGATGATCTGACCTCCGTGGACACGGTGCTCAAAACTGGAAACGTTATGGTGGACGCGATTCTGAACAGCAAGCTGAATCTGGCCGCCAGCCAGCAGATCCCGGTCAACGCCAAGGCTACGGTGCCGACCACCTTGACCGTGGAGCCTCTGGATATCTGCGTGATCCTGGGGAACCTCCTGGACAACGCCATCGAGGCCTGCGCCCGGATTTCAGCCCCGGAAGCACGCTTCCTTCGGGTCTATCTGGGCACCCATCAGGGGCAGCTTTACATCTCTGTCACCAATTCTGCCCCAGCCCTCCGCCGGAAAGGCTCCCAATATCTCAGTACAAAATCCCAGGGCGACCACGGCTTTGGCCTCCTGCGCATTGACCGGATTGCTGCCAAATACGGCGGCGCGGTGAATCGCCAGAGCGAGGATGGGGTCTTTGCCACGGAAATTCTCTTGCCCATGTGACCGTTTGCGCTCCTGCCAGAACCGTTTGCGCAGGAGCGCGTCCTTTTTCCCTGAAAATCTGCTAGGATTACCGTAAAAGGAGGTGCAGCACATGAATTCCTCAAAAAAGCCAGCCTACTCCCTGGGGCAAAACCTGCGGTATCTTCTCCGGAAGGTCTGGACCTGGGACAAGTTCTTCCTCCTGTGCATGGCAGTTCACATTCTATCGGCGCTGGCTTTTGCTCTGGGCAGTATATTCCTTCCCAAGGTGGTTTTGGCCGATTTGGAATGTCAGGCTTCGGCGTCTGAGCTGCTGATTCACATTTCCCTGCTGGCCGGAATCATGGCTCTGGTCAGCGGCCTGCAAGCCTGGAGCGGCGGCCACATCACGGTCCACAAAATGCTCACTCGCTGCCATTTCAGCTTTCCTGCCTACCTAAAAGCACTGACCGTGGATTATCAGCAGTACGATACCACTGCCTATCACACCCTCCGGAAAAAAGCCTATGAGACCACAGGAAATAACTCCGCTGCGCTGGAAGGCATCTGGCCCGCTCTGATTCAGGCCGTTACCAGCGGCCTGGGCATCTTCACCTACGCCGCCATTCTCTTTCAGGTAGGCTGGTGGATCGCCCTGCTGGCGGCCATATGTGCGGTGCTGTCCTTTCTGGTGCGTCAGCGGATCCAGCGCCAGCGCCACGGGGATATGGACGAGTGGGTGGGCTATATCTCAAAGCCCTATTATCTCAATGACAAATCCGGGGACTATCGCTATGGCAAAGACATCCGCCTGTTCTCCATGGGGGCCTGGTTCCGGGATATCTTCGAGTCCAGCATTCGCCTCTGCGAAGATTGGCAGCGGCGGCACGAAAGACCCCTGTGGCGGGCGGATCTGCTGGACAGCGTTCTGACTCTGTGCCGGGAGGGAGTGGCCTACGGGTACCTGCTCTACCTGGTGCTCCAGGGGCGCATCACAGCCTCGGACTTTGTGCTGTATTTCGCGGCCATCGCGGGCTTCTCTGCGTGGGTGCTGGATGCGGCCAATCAGCTGAGCCAGCTGTCCCGGTTCAGCAGTCAAATCTGCGACTATCGGGCCATGATGGAGCTGCCAGATATGTTCCGCCATGGGGATGGGGAACCCGTGGAACCTTACCGAAATGCACCCCTCGAAATTCGCCTTGAAAATCTCAGTTACCACTATCCCGGTGCTGGGGCGGACGCCATTTCTCACCTGAATCTGACCATTCGTCCCGGAGAAAAGCTGGCCATCGTGGGCCTCAACGGCGCGGGCAAGACTACCCTGGTGAAGCTGATCTGCGGATTGCTGGATCCTACCGAGGGCCGGGTGCTCTGTAACGGCGTGGATGTCCGGAGCTTTGACCGGACATCGTATTATTCGCTGTTTTCCGTGGTGTTCCAGGACTTTTACCTGCCGCCATTGACCATTGCCGAGGCCATTTCCTGTGACACGCCGGAAAATACCGACATGAATCGGGTGTGGGAATGCCTCCGGCTGGCAGATCTGGACGAAAAAATTCGTTCCCTTCCACAAGAAGTTCATTCCCTGCTGATCCGGGAGGTCAATGAGAATGCTGTGGAGCTGTCCGGGGGCGAGACCCAGCGGCTGCTGTTAGCCCGGGCACTGTACCGGATGGCGCCCATGGTGATCCTGGACGAGCCAACCGCAGCCCTGGACCCCATTGCCGAAAACCGCCTGTATCAGCAGTATCACCGTATGACCCGTGACCGTACTTCCCTGTACATCTCCCATCGACTGTCCAGCACCCGATTCTGTGACCGGATTGTGTATCTGGAGCATGGCAGAATTGCGGAGGAAGGCACCCACGCGGAACTCCTGACCCATGGCGGCAAGTACGCCCAGCTGTTTGAGATTCAAAGCCATTACTACAAGGAAGCCCCGGAAGAAGGTGCCCTGCATGAAGTCTAACCTGAAAGAGCGGCTTGCGCTCAGCCGCAGAGCATTGGAGATTCAATGGCGCGTCAACCGCAGATTTTTTCTCAGCAGCCTCTGTTATGGCGTGCTCAAGGCCCTTGGCCCCTTTGCGGCCATCTGGTTCTCCGCGCGGCTGCTCAGTGAACTCTCTGGAGCTTGCAGGCCAGATCAGCTGGCCCTCTGGGCTGCATTGGCTGCCTGCACCGGACTCCTGATCCGTTTGCTCACCAGCACCGCAGAACACTGGAAAAATGCTGCCGAGCGCACCTTTTGGCATCGGACGGAGCATTTATACGCCGAAAAAATGCTGTCTATGGACTATGAGGATGTGGAAAACGCCCAGGTCCATGCGCTTCGCTCCCAAATCGAGCAGAACGACAACTACAACTGCTTTGGCCTAAACCGGCCGCTCCTGGAGCTGACGGAAATCATCTCCGCAGTTACCGGCATTGTTGCTTCCGCGGCCATGACGATCTCGCTGTTCCGCAGCCATGTCCGCACCGGAGACGCCCTGGACTGGCTGGATACTCCCCTCTGTGTTTCGGTGCTGCTATGTCTGATTTTCCTGGCGGCGCTGATTTCCGTGCGTATGACCGCCATCTCCACGGAGCGAGTCTGCGGCATGGCGGCCATGGAGGAGATCAAAAAGGGCAATCGCATCTGGCGTTATTACGGCTTTCAGCTGCCGGATCGAACCAAGGCGGGCATGGATATCCGGCTCTATGGTCTGGACCGGGGGATTCGCTCGGCCCTGGAGCAGTATCAGCGGGAGGACCGACGCTTTGCCGACGATTCCGCTCGGGTTTATGGACGATGCGACGGACTCACCCAGCTCTCCGGCGGCATCTTATATGGGGTGTGCTACCTCTACGTGGCCCTAAAGGCTCTGGGGCAAGCGTTCCCTATGGGCTTTGTGGTGCAGTATGTAGGCGCGATTGTGCAGTTTTCGGCCTCGGTGCGGAAGCTGGCAGTGAGTGTTACCACCCTGAGCCGGAACACCGGATATCTGGAGCAGACCTACGCCTTCCTGGACATCCCCAGCCGCAAATATATGGGCACCATCCCCGTGGAAAAGCGGGATGATAACGATTTCCTCATCGAATTCCGGGACGTGTCCTTCCGCTATCCCGGCAGCGAGAGCTATGCTCTGCGGCATCTGAGTTTCCGCTTCCGCCGAGGCACCAAGCTGGCTGTGGTAGGGCAAAACGGCAGCGGAAAGTCCACTATGATAAAGCTCCTGTGCAGGCTCTACGACCCTACCGAGGGAGAAATCCTGCTCAACGGCATCAACATTCAGAAGTACGATTATGAGGAGTACATGGCCCTGTTTTCTGTGGTATTCCAGGACTTTCAGCTGTTGTCCTTCACGCTTGGGGAAAACGTAGCCGCTCGTCGGGGCTATGACCGGGAAAAGGCACTCTGCTGCCTCCGGAAAGCAGGGTTCGAGGCACGGCTTTCCCAGCTTCCCACGGGTCTTGATACCTATCTGGGCCAGGATTTTGACCCAAACGGCGTGGAACCCTCCGGGGGAGAGGCCCAGAAAATCGCCTTGGCCCGTGCTCTGTATAAGGACGCGCCCTTTGTGGTGCTGGATGAGCCAACCGCCGCGCTGGATCCGCTGGCGGAATATGAGATCTACACCCGATTCAATGATATGGTAGGCACGAAAACCGCCATTTACATCTCCCATCGGCTGTCCTCCTGCCGGTTTTGCGATGAGATTGCTGTGTTCTGTGGCGGTGAACTCAAGCAGTATGGAAGCCATGCGGAGTTGCTGGCAGATCCCACAGGGGAGTATTATGCCCTGTGGACGGCGCAGGCACAGTATTATGCGGAATGAGGAAACTGCTTGCGTTTTTACAAGGTGAAAACGAGGAAAATCAAGAATTCTATCGCGAATACTCCGAGTGCTACCCCACAAAAAACGCCTCATAAACGCACGAAATCCCAGCAATTCAGAACGAATTGCTGGGATTTACATGGCGCGGAAGGAGGGATTTGAACCCTCGCGCCGGTTTCCCGGCCTACTCCCTT
>CAVEIY010000057.1:6381-10977 GCA_963615825.1 Flexilinea sp. | reverse complement strand
GATTAAGAAAGCAGATCTCCGGCGTTCGCTGGGCATTGTGCTCCAGGATGTGAATCTGTTTACCGGAACGGTGATGGAGAACCTCCGCTATGGCAATCAGAATGCCACCGATGAGGAATGCATTGCAGCTGCAAAGCTGGCCAATGCCGACGGATTTATTCGGATGCTGCCCCAGGGCTATGATACCGTGCTCAAGGGAGACGGCAGTGGACTGTCTCAGGGACAGCGGCAGCTGATTTCCATTGCCCGTGCGGCCGTTGCCGATCCGCCAGTGATGATTCTGGACGAGGCAACCTCCTCCATTGATACCCGCACCGAGGCGCTGGTGCAGAGCGGCATGGATAAGCTCATGGAGGGGCGGACGGTATTTGTCATTGCCCATCGCCTTTCCACGGTGAAAAACTCCGACGTGATTATGGTGCTGGACCACGGCCATATCATCGAGCGGGGCAACCATGAAAAGCTGATTGCCGAGAAGGGCACCTATTATCAGCTGTATACCGGCGCATTTGAGCTGGAATAAACAAAAACACCCTGGATTGCACTTCACCCCTGCAATCCGGGGTGTTTTGCTGTATATGGTATGGTTCCAACCTGCGCAGATTCTTCGATTGCCGGTTACTTTCTTTGTTCCAGCTTGCGGTTTTGATGAAAAATATGTATACTAATCATAAGAAACCGTATAAAGGAGGACGAAACATGGTACCGATTACAGAGGAAGAGAAGAAGCTCCCCTATGCCAAGTATTATTACCGGGAAATGGCGCCCATTCCCCAGGAAAAGCTGGACGTTTGGCATGGGGCGATGGCAGACCCGACCCTGGCTACGCCCATTGAAAACCGGAATGATTTTCTGCGCGGAGACGTGAAAATGGAGATGGGGTTTACGGTAGCCCCCAACGGCACCGGTTTTGTGGCGAACTCGACGTTTATGCCGGGGGTCACTGCGGAAATGGTGGATTGGTGGTTCGGATGGCATTCGGTAGGACCGGATCTGCGGTATAAAATCTGGGACCGGGACGACCATTATTATGCCCGCGCCATGAACCCGACGTATGTGCTGGATCCCAAGGTGCCCAACAACCAGAAAACCTGGGGTGTGACCCATGATATCTCTGAGGACATCGGACTGGGCGTGGATCCGCTGAAGCTCAGCTTCAAAAAGCCGTCGGATTTAGGCTATGATATGAGTCTGATCGGTACGCCAAGCTGCGCGACCATGGTGTGCGCCGTGGGGGTCAGCGGTTCTCCTGCGGTGATGACACACAAGGTGGTAAACGCGGAGGGCGGCATCTGGTTCAAGTCTCATTTCTGGATGGGCTATGGACTGGACGAGCAAGGCAGCATCATCAAGCTGGTGCCGGACGGTGAAAGCATTCCGGAGCTGGTGCCCCGTGCGCTGTTTGGGCATAACATCAAGGAGTTTTCCAATCTGGCGGCGCTGCTGCCGGATCTCTATCCGGAGGAAAAGGACAACTGGTAACGCAAAATTCCGTGCCAAATCTCCTTGCTGAATGATGCGGTATTGCCTTAAGATTCAAAAAAAGCAAGCGGCAGTCTGTTTTTTGGCAGACCGGCACTTGCTTTTCGCCGGAAAATCTGTACAATGGAGGTAAGAGAAGGGGGCGATGGAATGAAACGTCGACTGGGTGTTTTAGTGCTGCTGGTGCTGCTGCTCACCGGCTGCGGAAAGCAGTCCGGGGGCAGAATATCCCGTTCGGGGGCCGGATATCAGAGCATGACAGATGCGAATGGAATGTGCTATCTGGTGGAGCTGGGCGGCAATGTGGACACCATGGACTGGGACACCGGCGAGGTCAGCACCTATTGGAAGCAGGAAAAGGATGCCCAGTGGATCACCGACGATGATCTCCGGACTGTCTGCTATCTGGACGGACAAACCCTCCATCGGGTGGAGCTTTCCACCGGAGCCGATCATACCCTGGGACAGCTGGAGAATGCTAGCAACCTGCTTGCAGTCACAGAGCATTATGTGATGTTTGAACGCTGGAATGCGGAACAGGACGGGCTGGCGGACAGTCAAAATGGCGTGTGGTATGTGAATACGGAAACCATGGAGGAGCAGCCACTGTTTCTGGGTGAGGATGCGTATCTCCTCGGTCTGTCCGGTTATTATGGCGGCATGGGGATTTCCTGCGGCGAGGATCGGCTCCTTGTGCTGCACGGTACCGAGGGAGCCGACGCGGATGCCGATTTTGAACTGCTTCAGCTGGATTTTACCACCGGAGAGAAGCAAGTGGTTGCGAAATTGCCGGAGGGGATGATGGCGGCAGCGCTGCGGCAGGATACGGTGTTCTATCTGGACAGTACCTGCACCCTTTACAGCGTTCCCCTTGACGGCAGCGAGGAGCCGACAGCGCGTAGCTTTGCGCCAGATTCTGAGCTTGGCCAGGTCATGTCGGCGCGAATGAATTCGGACGGAACATTGATCGCGCTATGCGGAGACGAAAAAACGCTGATTTATGGCCGTGATCCGGAAACCGATACGGTATGGCTGCTGGAACAGCTGGGACCGGATACGGTGCATGGACTATCACGGAATGACAGCCGCTATGCAGTGCTGTTCCTGGAAAATGGGAAGGATCAAATCCTTCTGGACGATTGGAATCCACCGAATACATAAAGAATCAGACGCATGGCAGAAATTTTGTCATGCGTCTGAGTTATATTGAATTCGCTTTCTCAGTCCGCCATGGAACGGAGCAGCTGGATTTCGTCTCGATAGCCGGGCAGCTCATTGGGCGTTTCCAGCACCTTGGGTAAATCGTGGAGCAGGGGATGAGTCATAATATGGCGGAAGGTGTCCAGGCCCAGAAAGCCCTTTCCAAGCTTTTCGTGGCGGTCCTTGTGGCTGCCGGGAGGATTCATGCTGTCGTTGAGGTGCAGCGCCCGGAGACGGTCCAGGCCAATCACCCGGTCAAATTCCCGGAGAACACCGTCTAAGTTTCCAATGATATCATAACCTGCATCGGAGACGTGGCAGGTGTCCAGACAAACGCCGACCTTATCACGCAATTCCACCCGGTCAATAATCGCACGAAGCTCTTCAAAGCTGCGGCCCATTTCCGTCCCCTTGCCTGCCATGGTTTCCAGCAGCACGGTGGACTGCATCTCAGGATAGAGCACCTGATTCAGTGTGTCCGCGATTTTTTCCACTGCGGCTTCTACGCCCTGCCCAACATGGGAGCCGGGGTGAAAGTTATACAGCGTACCCGGCAATCGATCCAGCCGATGGAGATCATCTGCCATGGTCATTCGGGCAAATTCCAGGGTTTCCGGCTTTGCAGCGCAGGGGTTAATGGTGTAGGGGGCGTGGGCGATCAGCGGGCCGAAGTGGTGCGCTTCCATCAGAAGTCGAAGCCCTTCAAGATCGGCAGGATCAAGCTCCTTCGCCTTTCCGCCCCGGGGATTCCGGGTGAAGAACTGCGCCGTATTGCCGCCCAACCGCAGCGCTTCCTTTCCCAGCGCGGTAAATCCCTTGGAGATGGTGAGATGACAGCCGATATACTGCATGGTATCCTCCTGATTTATGCCTTTGCCTTTTCAGCTTCTTCCTTTTCCAGAACGGTGTAGGCAACCTTACCCACCAGTGTCTTGGGCAGCGCGTCACGGAATTCAATCTCCCGGGGCAGCGCGTATTTGGCAATTCGCTTTTTGCAGTGCTCCAGAATTGACGCCTTCAGTTCCTCCGAGGGGGTATAGCCGGGTTTCAGCACCACAAAGGCCTTGACTCGCTGCATTTTATAGTCGTCCTTGACGCCGATAACCGTGCTCATCAGAACAGCCTCGTGGGCGTCAATCACGTTTTCCACCTGAGAGGGATAGACGTTGTAGCCGCTGGTGATAATCATCCGCTTGAGCCGCTGCTTGAAGTAGATAAAGCCGTCCTCGTCCATCAGGCCAAGATCACCGGTGTGGAGCCAGATAAGACCATCCTTGTGGAGCTGGAGTGTCTGGGCGGTTTCCTTGGGCTTGTCCAGATAGCCCTGCATGACGGTGGGGCCGGAGATGCAGATTTCACCGATGGTACCATAGGGAACCTCGTCGTGGGTGGAGGGGATGACAATCTTATAATAAGTATCCGGGAACGGAATGCCAATGCTGCCCTCACGATAGAAGGTTTTGGGGGTCAGGCAGCTGGCGGTGACGCATTCGGTGGTACCGTAGCCTTCCCGCACCTGCTCCTTGGAGCCGTGGGATTTCAGAAATGCATCTACCTTGTGCTTTAGCTCAATGGACAGAGAGTCGCCGCCGGAGAATACGCCCTCCAGCTGGCTCAGGTCCAGATCCTCGGCTTTTTTCAGCCGGAGCAACGCCTCATACAGGGTGGGAACACCGGCAATATAGTTGGGCTTATGCTTTTTCAGCAGCTGGGCATAGCTTTCCACGGTGAACTGGGGCACCAGAATGCAGGTGGCGCTGTGGATAAGCACCGTATGGATGCAGACGCCCAAACCAAAGCCGTGGAAAATGGGCATAATGGACAGCATCTTGTGTCCCTCCACCAGGCAGTTGCCTGCAGCGCCGGTTTGGAGTCCCAGTGCGTTGAAGTTCAGGTTGCTCAGCAGAATGCCCT
>CAVEIY010000057.1:0-6371 GCA_963615825.1 Flexilinea sp. | reverse complement strand
GAGAATGGCGGCGGTATCATTACCGCAGCGGGCATAGCGGGGATCCGGCGTGTTTTTGCCGGCGCGAAGAAAGTCCTTCCAGTAAACCACAAGAGAATCGTCGGCGGGAATCTTTGGCAGCTTCCGGCCCTGGGTAGCCAGATAGCCCAGCTTCATGGGGCCATGGAGGGCATCCTCAATGCCGGTGATAATCAGCTTGTCAATGGTGAGCTTGCTGCGGATGGCCTGGAACTTGGGATAGAACTGCCGCAGGGTCAGTGCGGCTACAGAGCCGCTTTCCTTGAGGTAAAAGGCGATTTCCTCCTGGGCCGACAGGGGATGAACCATGTTGGCAATGCCGCCCATATAGTTGATGGCATAGAACATGATAACGGCCTGAGGGGTATTGGGCATGCAGATGGTTACCTTATCGCCGGGATGAATGCCCATGGCCACCAGAGCTTTGGCGCATTCCTGAATCTGCTCCATAAACGCCTTATATGTAACCTTTGTGGTGTAAAAGGTATAGGCGGCAATCTCCGGGGTTTTCTGAGCCGACTGTGCCACCATGTCTACCATGGCGCAGTCGGGATAGGTAAGGTGCATGGGGACGCCTTCGGAATAGGCCTCCCAAGGGGTACGAATGGTAGCTTCAGCGGTCATATGCAATCTCCTCCTTCAGCGGAACGTCAAGCAGCTGGGGATGCTGGAGAATATACTCCGCCAGCTTCAGACTCTTTGCAAAGTAAAATCCATCGGCAATGCGTTCGTCGGCAGTGAAGCCCAGGGTCAGAATATCCCGGGGTTGGGTGGAGCCGTCGGGCATTGGACGCAGCTCCTTTTTCAGCACGCCCACGGTAATGAGAATGCTGTTGGTGCCGTAGTTGTTGAGATGGTGATAGCAGCTGGGGCACTGGATGCTGCCCAGATTGGAAAGCAATACCGTGGTATGGTTGGTATCGCCCTGGGTCAGCACATCGGGCAGATGGCCGGATGCGCTTAGCCGCTGCAAAATTCCGATGAATAAGTGAAGGATGGGACCCGGCAGACTGCCGACAGCGTTGATGACTCCGTCAAAGTCGTTGCTGCCCCGACTTTCACGAATCTCCTTCACGTCACCCACAATTTTACGGGTTACGTGTTCGAGATCCATGTCATCCTTTGCAATGAGGGTCATCAGGGATTCTTCAGAGTGATCCTCAAATTTCCGCTTAACAACGAAGCTCAGGGAAATGTCGTTGCGCTCGTAGAGCTTCCGGCCGCAGATGAACCGGTTGAGGTAGGGGCGCATGATGATGACACGCGCGATGGCGGTGACCAGGCAGTGAAAAATCGTGGTTTTGTATTCCGGGTGAAGGCGGTTCTTCTCTTCGATATAGGGAAGCAAATCCGTCACGTCCATGGGGAATTCCAGATAAACCTCGGACTCGGTGCGTTTGGGCATCAGATGCATCATAATGCAGTGCATCCCGTCGATGTCACGAATCCGGCGTCCGTCTTTCCGGTCCCCCAATTTGCGTTTTGCCATATTCAGTTTCCTCTCTCTTGGAGGTAGCTCCCTCCGATAATCTTTCCAACTTAAAAGTATATCATAGATTCTGGAATAGCACAAGGAAATTAGAACTTTTTACATGGATTTGTGCTGGAACTTTCATAAAAAACAAATGAAATTCCAACAATTCTACAATATAATAAGCAAAATTACATTCGGAAGAAAAGAGCATAAGCGGTTGAATCCGATAAAAAGAATGACACCGCAGGGAATTCATGATATAATAAAACAATCAACTGATTTCGATTGGAGGAACCTCCGTGACCCAGCAAAACGACTTTTCCAAGGGCAATATTCCGCGCACCATTACCAGATTGGCTATTCCGATGATTCTGGCGATGCTGGTCAATGCCCTGTATTCCGTGGTGGACCGGATTTATATTGGCCACCTATCCGGCGTAGGACAGACTGCGCTGACCGGCATTGGACTGTGTTATCCCATTACCATGGCCATTGCCGCCTTCTCCTATCTGGTGGGCAATGGCGGCGGACCGCTGACCTCAATCCTTCGGGGTGCAAAGGACGACGAGGGGGCAGAGAAGGTCCTGGGCAACAGTATTACACTGCTGGTGCTGTTTGGCATTGCGGTGCCGCTGATTTGTTTCTTTATCCAAAAGCCGGTGCTGTATCTGTTCGGCGCCAGCGATGCGACCTATCCCTATGCCCGGGAGTACATTACCATCTATCTAAGCGGTTCGCTGCCGGTCATTCTGACCCTGGGGCTGAACCCGTTCCTCAACGCCCAGGGCTTTACCAGGACGGGGATGATGACGGTACTCATCGGCGCGGTATGCAATATTCTGCTGGATCCGCTGTTTATCTTCGTGTTCGGCATGGGCGTTCGGGGCGCTGCCATTGCAACGGTGATTTCGCAGACGATTTCCGCAGTGTGGGTGATTGCCTTCCTGCTGGGGAAAAAGAACCTGATCCGGGTTCGGAAAAAATACCTGCGGCTCCAGTGGGATGTGTCCATGCGGATTATGGGACTTGGAGTATCGACGTTTATTATGAACCTCACCGAAGCAGCCATTTCTGCGGTATTCAATGCCAGCCTCAGCCGGTTCGGCGGCGATATCTATGTGACGGTGATGACGGTAGCAACCTCGGTGAGCCAGCTGGTATTTATGCCACTGAGCGGATTTGCCCAGGGTGCCCAGCCGGTGACCGGGTATAACTACGGCGCCAGAGAATATGCCCGAGTGAAGCAGTGCTTCTGGTTCCTGGTGAAGGCGAGTGTCACCTATGCGGTTCTGGCCTGGCTGGTGCTGATGCTGCTGCCGCGGCAGCTTATTGGTATTTTCAACAGCGATCCGCAGCTGATGGAGACTGCGGTGCCCATGTTCCGGGTGTTCTTCTGCATGAACTTTATTATGAGTCTGCAAATGTCGGCACAGAATACCTTTGTGGCCATGGGTGAGGCGAAAAAGGCGACGTTCTTCGCGCTCTACCGGAAGGTCATGCTGCTGATTCCGCTGATCCTGATTTTGCCCCGGGTGGGCTTTGGCATCACCGGCGTATTTGCGGCGGAGCCGGTGGCAGATACCATCTCGGCGCTGACCTGCTTTACCACGTTCCTCCTGACGGCGTATCGAAAGCTGGGCCGTCTGGAGCAGGCGTAACAGAGGATCACAACCAACCCGAATATTGGGAGAATACATATGGAACTCTATCTTGCGGTAAACCGCCAGAAGGATCCGGAGCTGTCGTTTACCAGGCGGCTTCAGGACTATATACGAAAACAGGGCTGCGGGGTGAGAATCCTCAAAAGCTATCAGGACGCATATCAGAACTATCATTTTGAAATTCCAGAGGCACCGGGCGTGATGCTGGCATTGGGCGGCGATGGTACCTATCTCCAGTGCGTCAACGATCTCAACCTGCGGGGCCTTTGTCATCCGGTGCTGGGCGTCAACCTGGGCACCCTGGGCTTCCTGACCCAGGTGGAGCGGGAGGACGTGAAGGCTGCTGTGGATGCGGTATTGGCGGGGAAGTATGCCCTTCAGGACTATCCGCTGCTGTCGGCATCGGTGGAGAACAGCCGCGTGAATTATTGCGAGCAGGCGTTTAACGATGTGGTCATCGGACGACAGGGCTTTGCACGGGTGGTAAAGCTGGGAGTTTCCATTGACGGAAGCTTTGCCTATGCAACACGGTGTGACGGTATTTTGGTGTCTACGGCATTTGGCTCCACGGCATATAATGTGTCGCTGGGCGGACCGGTGGTGCCGCCTGGAACGCCGGTGTTTGTGGTAACGCCCATTGCGCCCCATCTGCCGGGATTGCGCCCCATTATTGTACCGGATACGGCCCGGGTGGAGATTTCGGTGCTGGGCAGTAAGCACGACACCGGCAAGGTGGGCCTTTTGACCTGCGATGGTCGGAGCAACGGAATTTGGCTGGAGAAAAACGACGTGGTTACCATCCGGAAGCATGGCTCCGGAGGCAAGCTGCTGCAGCTGGGCGACTCCAAGCGCGACTTTTATGACGTGTTCCGGGACAAGCTATTAACAGTGAGATAACGTGAAATCGCTGGGCGGCGCGGCAACTCTGCGTCGCCCACGGTGGCATTTGGGGAAAGGAGAAAGAGCATGCTGCTGTCGGCAGAGCATCTATCAAAGAATTACGGCATGAAAACCCTGCTGGAGGACGCCTCCATTTATCTGGAGCAGGGAGAAAAAATCGGCGTCATTGGAATCAATGGCACCGGAAAGAGCACCCTGCTGCGGCTGCTGTCCGGTACAGAAGCGCCGGATGAGGGAACGGTGCGCCGGGATCCCAATGTGCAGGTGAGCTATCTGCGGCAGAACCCGGAGATGGACCCGGACGCGACCATTTTGCAGCAGGTGTTTCTGGGATTTCCGGGGGACTTTCGGGAGCTGAAGGAATTTGAGGCGAAAACCATGCTCACCAAGCTGGGACTGCCAGAGTTTGACCAGAAAATCGGCACCCTTTCCGGCGGTCAGCGGAAGCGCGTGGCTCTTTGTACTGCGCTGATCCATCCGGCGGATGTACTGCTGCTGGACGAGCCGACCAACCATCTCGACGCCTATATGGTGGAATGGCTGGAGCAGTGGCTACGCAGCTTTCGCGGCGGTATCATCATGGTAACCCATGACCGCTATTTCCTGGAGCGGGTATGCAATCGGATCTGCCAGGTGGAGCGGGGAAAGCTCTATTTCTATGAGGCAAATTACTCCAGATATCTGGAGCTTCGGCAGCAGCGGTATGACTATGCACAAGCGGCGGAACGAAAGCGACAGACTCTGCTGCGGCGGGAATATCAGTGGATCATCCGTGGACCTCAGGCCCGGGGAACCAAGGCCAAGGACCGCATTCGCCGGTATGCAGAGCTAAAGGCTCAGGATGCGCCGGAGCTTCAGAGCACCGTGCAGACGGCGGCCATGTCCTCCCGGCTGGGGAAAAAGACCATTGAACTGACCAATGTGGAAAAATCCTATGGAGAGCGCCAGGTGTTAAAGCCCTTTTCTTATCTGCTGGGCCGGGAGGACCGGATCGGCGTGGTGGGACGCAACGGCGCGGGAAAATCCACGCTGCTGGAGCTGATTGCGGGAAAGATACAGCCCACTGCCGGTGAAATTACCTGGGGTGAAACGGTAAAAATCGGCTACTTTTCGCAGGAGGGCAAGGAGCTGGACCTTTCCCAGCGGCCTTATGACTATATCCACGAAATTGCGGCTACCGTGAAAACTGCCGAGGGAACGTTTTCTGCCAGCCAAATGCTGGAGCGGTTCCTGTTTGACGGGGACCTGCAATACAGTACCATCGGCGCATTGTCCGGCGGAGAAAGAAGGCGGCTTTACCTGCTGGGCGTGCTGATGTCTGCGCCCAATGTGCTGCTGCTGGACGAGCCGACCAACGATCTGGACATCGAAACCCTGACCATTCTGGAGGACTATCTTGCGTCCTTTGACGGCATTGTGATTGCCGTCAGCCATGACCGGTATTTCCTGGACAAGATTGCCACGCAGATTTTTGAGGTCAGCGATTCCGGCGAGGTGCTGCGGTATACCGGCGGCTATACCGATTATCTGGAAAAGCGCCGGGAGATTACCCCCGAAGCGAAGGAACGGAAGGAGAAAAAGGAGACCCCCAGGGAGCCGAAGCCCCAGAAGCTCCGCTTTTCCTATAAAGAGCAGCGGGAATATGCGGTTATCGAGGAGGAGATCGCTGCCCTGGAGGAGAAAATCGCCCAGGCGGACCGGGATATGGCGGCCAATGCCACGGACTACACGGCGCTCCAGCGGCTGACAGAGGAAAAGGAACAGCTGGAGGGAGAGCTGGAAGAGAAGATGGACCGGTGGATGTATTTGAGCGACCTGGCGGAAAAAATCGAAGCACAAAAAGAATCCTGAGATTTTGGTAAAATTTATCCCTGTACCCTCTTTACAATCCATATAGAAGTGATTATAATCATGCTGTTTCTATAATCCATCAACTTGGGAGTGACAGATCGTGACAAAATGGATCGCAAAGATCAACGAAAATGATGAATTATTTGGGGAGGAAATCCTCCTGGGCATCGAGGGCGGCGAAACCGGATTTGAGATTGTCCTCAGCAATGGCGATGATTCCGACGTGATGCCTGGCATGTCGGTAGAAGAGGCAAAGGAAAATCTGGAGGACTACTTCAGCTGCTTTGATACCTTTACCTGGCTGGAGGGAGAAGAAGGCGAGGAATAAGCCTGTCCCGAAAGAAAGTGCATATGGCGTCCCCGCTGCGGTATCTGGACCGCTGCGGGGGCGTTTTTTATCACACAACCCCGGGTGCTTTCTGAAATTTTACTAAGTTTTGATGCAAGTTTTGCCCTTCCCTGTGCAG
>CAVEIY010000056.1:0-11037 GCA_963615825.1 Flexilinea sp. | reverse complement strand
ATAGCTACTTACCCCACTGGACTTGTTCGTTTCCCATGGACTATAGCAGCTAACAAAGTTATTTTACAGGAAATTTGATGCATGGGCAATAGCAGTCATGAAAAATTTCGACTTATTTTTACCGGAATTTTTGTCATTTTTCACACAACCGAACAGTCCCTTCCGGCAAAAACTGGGCAAAGGGCAAAAGAACGTTGAAATCCACGTATTTTTCTAGTATGATGATAGCAAAAGGAGGCGGCGCCATGGCACAGACGGATGCATTGCTTTCCCAGCTGCTGGAGGAAAATCGCCAGCTGCGGCAGCAATTGGAGGAAAGCCGGATTCGCGCATTCAACTTTTCCCGGGAGAGCTTTTTTGCCGATCTAATGGGCAGCCATCAGCTGACACGGGCGGAATTTGACGCTGCCATCCGAGAATTCCATTTGGAGTTTTCCTCCGACTGGTTTGCGGTCCTCTTAATTCAGGTGGAGCCGGATGTGCAGGCGCTATTGGGTCCGGACGCAATCCCCAGCCAGGAAAGCCTTCGATATGTGCGCTTTCTGGTTCGGAACGTCCTGGAAGAGCTGATTGGCGAAACGAACATCTGCCACGTAATCACTGTCCAGGGGGAGCTGGCAGCGCTGGTCAATCTCCGGGAAGAACCGGAAGCCGCTATGGCCTCGATCGCCTCCGCCGCTGAGCGGGCTGCCGGTCTGTTTGAAAGCCACTATGACTCCGTGGTCTGCTTTTCCATCAGCCGCTGCCACCAGGGCTATGACCAAATTCATGCGGCTTATCAGGAAGCCGAAAGCCTGGTGCAATACCGCACCATGGCCGGAGACGACAGCCGCGTGATTCAATATGACCAAAAAACAGAGTCCCACATGGTAAAGCAGCGGGTGGAGCATTTTGAATTTGAACACGCGCTGGACAACTACATCCGTCAAGGGGATTACGAAGCGGCAAAGGCGCTGGTCCACCAGATGCTCGGAGCGGAATTCGGCCATGCCAAGCCAACGGTCCAGGTATTTATGATCCGCGCCTATGGACTGATTAACGATATTCTCCACGTTTTCGACAGTCTGGAGGAGTATTTCTCTCCGGAGTTCCTGGTGGAGCTTCAAGCCGGTCCCCGCATCGTCCACGCCACGTCGCTGGCGGAGATTTCCCGAGAGCTGGACAGTATTTTTGACGAGATCATCCGCCGTCAGCAGTCCCAGGAGCAGGAGCCTGCATGGGTTCAGCGTGCCGTGGATTACATAGACAGCCATTTCACCGACCAGAATCTCAATGTAGCCGGAGTGGCCGATGCCGTCGGCATCAATCCCGTTTATCTCAGCCGGATGCTGAAAAAATACCGAAATCTCAAGCCTTTGGAATACATCCACCAGAAACGCATTGAAAAAGCAAAGCAGCTGCTGGGGCTGGGCGTTACCGTAAAGGATACGCTTCCCCAGGTTGGCTACAGCAGCGCATTGACCATGAATCGTGCCTTTCGCCGCTTTGAGGACGCTACACCCGGTACGTTTTATCGAGAAAAATAAAAACTGTGCCGACCGGGATTTTCCCAGTCGGCACAATCTTTTTATCCGCCGAAATATGCCTTTTTCACCACATCGTTGTGACGGATTTCCTCAACGCTTCCCTCTGCCACCAGCTCGCCCACCTGCAGGGTATAGCAGTATTCCGCCGTACCAAAGGCCAGATGAACGTTCTGTTCCACCAGCAGAATTGAGGTGCCCTTTGTCTGATTGATCTCGCGAATCTTCACGCCAATGTCTTCAATTACCGCAGGCGCCAAACCCAGCGACGGCTCGTCCAGGCACAGGAGCTTCGGCGCTGCCATAATGCCCCGGGCAATGGCAAGCATCTGCTGCTGACCGCCGGACATGGTGCCAGCCTTTTGCTTCAGCCGATCCTTTAAAATCGGGAACAGCTCAAAGCAGAACTCCAGATCCGCCTGAATGCCCTCCTTATCCTTCCGCTGGGTCGCGCCCAGCAGAAGGTTTTTCTGTACCGTCAAATAGGGGAACAGATGCCGTCCCTCCGGCGCAAGCACCAGGCCCTTCTGCACCCGCTCCGCCGTGGAAGCATGGGTAATGTCCTCGCCTGCAAACAGAATCTTTCCCGCAGCCGCCGGTACCAGTCCCAGCACCGTATTGAGGGTTGTGGATTTTCCCGCACCGTTGGAGCCAATCAGCGTAACGATGCCCCCTTGGGGTACGGAAATATTCACATCATGGATGGCGACGGACTTACCGTACATAACCTTTAAGCCCTGAATCTCCAGAATATTACTCATACCGTACCTCCAAAATAGGTTTCGATGACGGTGGGATCCTTGCGCATCCCCTCGGGAGTGCCCTCAAAAATTTTCTGCCCGAAGGAGATGACGGTCACAGAGTCCAGAATGTCCAGAATCTGCATGTTGTGCTCCACCACCAGGATGGTAATGCCCTTATCCCGGAGCTTGGAAATGGCGTCAATAGAAAACGCAATCTCCTCGGGGTTCATACCGCCCAGCGGTTCGTCCAACAGCAGGAGCTTGGGCTTGGTGGCCAATGCCCGGGCAACGCCCAGAATCTTCTGATAGCCGTGGGGCAGGTTTTTCGCCAGCTCATTGCGCACATGCTGCAGCCCCAGGAATTCCAAAATCTCGTCTGCGGATTTTGCAATGTACTCCTCATTGGTACAATAGGTTTTGGTGTTGAAGAAGATCTGAGGCACCGTGGAATGAGGGCGCAGATGATAGGCTGCCGTTACATTCTCAAATACCGTGAACTCGCCAAACAGGGGGTTGAGCTGGAACGTCCGTCCGATGCCCATTTTCGCCACCTGGTGGGGGCGGGATTTGGTGATTTCCTTTCCGGCATAGAAAATATGGCCGGAGGAAGGCGTCAGGACGCCGGTAATCAGGTTGAAAAATGTGGATTTTCCCGCGCCATTGGGTCCCAGGAAGCCCTTGATCTCGCCTTCTTCCATGGAGAAGTCCAGATCATTCATTACGGTCAGGCCGCCGAAGCGTTTGGTCAGACCAGAGGTCTCAAGCAGATGCATGTGTGCTGCCTCCTTCCTTGGAATTGTCCTGACGCTTTGTCCGTTTCTTGCGGATCAGCGCAGGGATGCCAGCCAGGCCGCCGGGCAGCAAGTACGCCACCAGCAGGGTGCAGGCGCCGGTAAGGAACGGTGCGTAGGCGCTGAGGTCACGCCCCAACTCCGGAATCAGCACAAAGATAATCGCGCCGATGATGGGTCCGATGAAGTAATCCTCACCGCCAATGAGCATATACATCAGCAGCCACAGAGAAAACGTCATATCATAGTTGGTGGGGCTGAGCACCGTGGAGTAAAGGCCATAAGCCGCGCCCACAATACCGGCGCAGAAGCTTCCCATGCCCACAGCCAGGAGCCGATAGAACGTGGCATTGATTCCGATGGAGGATGCCACATCCTGAGACTGGGACAGCGCGCGCAGCGTGGTTCCAATCCGGGAAAATTCAAACCGGTAGAGCACCACCAGCAGCACCACCGTAATGGCCAGGAACACGTAGTAGCAGGCAATATCATTCTGGAGCAGCTTTGGAATCCGGGTCAGGCCATGATAGCCGCCGGTAATTTTCATCGCCTTGATGATATAGGCCACCGTAACCCCCATAAACATGGACGCCATGGAATAATACATGCCTTTCAGCCGTACAAAGGGAAGGCCGGTAATGACGCTGACCACCATGGCAAACAGGCCGCCTGCCAGAATGGTCACCACCGGCTGCAGCGCCAGGGATTTTGCCAAAATACCGCCGCAGTAAGCGCCCAGCGCAATGAATGCGCCATGGGCAAAGGTCAGGGTACCGGACAGAGAGATTGTCCGCAGGCTGACAGAGCCAACCACCTTATAGAGCACCATAATCAGAACGCCAATCCAATAGCTGGTGTTCAGTGCCAGGGGCAGCAGCAGGAAAATAAGCAGGAGAATGCCATAGGGCAGCCCCTTTTTGAGATTAAGCTGTTTCACGATTCCGGCACCCCCTTACATCTCGTGACCGAAGAAGCCCTTCGGTTTTATCAGCAGCAGAACCACCACCGCCGAACAGGCAATGGAGGACGCCGTATAGCTATCCCAGATGATGGGACAGATGGAATCCAGCAGCGCCATCAGGAAGCCGGTAATCAGGATACCGTTCATGGAACCGGCGCCTGCAAGCATTACCAGCATCAGAATCCGGACGTTGATATTGTCGCCCATGTTGGAGCTGACCTGCTGATAGGCGCCCATCATGGAACCGGCCACTGCCGCAAAGGCAAAGCCCAGGCCGCAGACCAGCGCGCTGACCCGATTAACCGGGATGCCCTGGAGCGCTGCCCCCATCCGGTCCTGACTCAGCGCCTCCATCTGCATGCCCAGCTTGGTGCGGTAGACCATAAACAGCGTTGCAATCAGCAATACCGCGCCCACTGCAAAGGTTACCAGCTTTTCACCGGTTATCACCATAAAGCCCATATCCACAGAGCCGGATGCATAGGCGGGAATGGAGATGGTCTGGGAGCCGGAGATCTGTACGGCCAGCTGCTGGAGCATGGTCATAATTGCAACAGACACCATGACCACCCGGTCAAACTCCTTCTGGAAGGGCCGGAAGCAGAAGCGCTCCATTGCAATGCCCACCAGTGCCAGCACCACCGTAGACAGCAGCATGGCAAGCCAGTTGTTCATTCCCAGGCGGCTGCAAAGATAATAGGTGATATACGCCGCCGTCATATAAAACGCGCCGTGGGCAAGGTTAACCGACCCCAGCATATTAAAGATGAATGCAAAACCCAAGGAAGCCAATATGTACATGGAAGCCAGCACCAGCGTATTGACTGCCACATTGGGAATCACGTTCATAATGAGCATGAAAACCGCTCCTTTCGGAAAAAGATCAAAGCCCGATTGGCTCTTGCTGCTTCGGGCGCAGAGGATGCCCCCTGCGCCCGGTGGTCAGCTTTTCATGATGATGAAAGATGGCAATTAGGGAACGATGCAGTCATAGGTTGCCATGTAGACAATCTTTCCGCCCTCTGCCTTCAGGGTATGGCTGGGATGGGAGATGGCATGGTCATTGCCAAAGGTCTCCTGGCCGCCCTTTACGCCGGTGCCAAACAGCGTTTCGACAGTATCCATTGTCTCATAGTACTTCATCACAGTATCCACATCGGTGGAGCCTGCACCCTGCATGATCTGGAGCAGGGTATAGAGGTTATCCAGACCTGCGCCGTTCCAAGCGGAAGCGGTGTCCTCGCCGTACTTGTCCACAAACTTCTTATAAATGGTGTTAAAGGTTTCGGTGTTCCGGGAGGCGTCGGCAATATCGGTGCCAAAGGTGAATGCGCCAGACAGATCGCTGAGGCCGGAGCCGCCGATCAGCACACCAGGACCCATGGTAATAACGGCTGCGCATACCATGTCGGAACCGGCAGCGCGGACTTCCTTCAGCAGGGAAGCGATGTTATCGGGCGTGCCGTTGCCGATGAAGCAATCTGCGCCAGAGGAAACCACCTTCAGTGCGATGGAGGAGAAATCCGTAGACTCGCCGTCATAAATAACCGGGCTGTCCACATACTCCAGGCCGAACTTCTCACAGCCAGCCTTGACCAGTGCGGCCTGCTCGTCATTTACGCCGTTGTCGTCGCAGGCGTATACGACCTTCTTCACCTCGGGATACTGATCCTTCAGAACCTCGATGGCGGTGTAGAACTGGGAGGTACATGCATTGGAGAAGGTGTAGGAATACTTGGTTTCTGCGTTCATAACGCTGTGGTTCATGTTGTTCTGCGCCATTACGTTCATAACGCCGGCGTTTTCAAAGATATCAATAGCACCCTCGACCCAGAAGTCATTGGTTTCCATGACATACTTGATGCCTGCATCCACCAGACGCTGTGCTGCGGAACGGATGCCCTCTGCATCGGAGCCGCCGTCCTCTACCACCAGCTCCAGGGTGTACTTGGTACCGCCAATGTCGATACCGCCCTGCTCGTTGATGTAATCGCAAAGGGTCTGCATCTCAATCTGGTTGTTATAGTCAACAGAAGCAAACCAGCCGGTGGTGTTCAGCAGTGCGCCGATTTTCAGCACATTGCCGTCTGCCGCTCCGTTGGTCGCCGGAGCCGCTGCGGAATCTGCGGCGCTCTCTGCGGGAGGATTCGAGGCTGCGCTGCCAGTGCCGGAGCCACAGGCGGCAAGCCCTAGGATCATCGCTGCCGCCAGCAGCAGGGCAAGTAATTTCTTCGTCATTTTCACTTCATCCTTTCCATGGTCGAGGCGTTCTGTTATGCAAATTTCATAACATTTCATCCTTCTGGCTTCATATTACACTTGAAACACTTTCTTGTCCAATATATAATATTTCTGAAATATATTTATAATATTTATGGATCAAGGTGACATTGAGATATGGATTTATTGCAGCTAAAATATGTGGTTGCCATTGCAGAAAGCGATTCTGTGACCCAGGCGGCCGAACGGCTCCACGTCTCCCAGTCGGCACTGTCCCTCAGCTATAAGCGGCTTCAGGAAGAGCTTGGGGTGCAGCTGTTCCGACGACAGGGGCGGCGACTTGTGCTCACCGATGCGGGAACCTTTTTCTGCCGGAACGCCTCTATGATTCTCGGTCAGGTGGATAAGCTCGCCTACGACATGTCCACCATTCGCGGCACTGCAGCCACCAGTATCACCTATACCTCAGAAGCCGGAGATTTTACCAACGAATCCCGCATTCTCTACTATAAATTCTTTCCGGAACGGGAGGTGGTAGAGCTGCGGGAAACCACACGGGAAACCCTGGAATCTCTGCGGCGCGGTCGTGCTGCCTTTGCCATCACCTATGAGGATAACACCGACGACTTTCTGCACTCTGAGCTGCTGTTGGAGGAGCCAATGTATGCCTTTGTTAACGCAGGCTCCCAGTTGGCCGGATATTCGGAGCTTTCCATGGAGCAGCTTCGTTCCCTTCCCCTGATTTCCCAACGGGAGGACTATACCGTTGCGCAGATTATGCGGCGGTTTTACACCCATTCCTCCACCATGCCCGGCCGAACCTACTATGTGGGCGACCCGGAATCCATGACCATGCAGGTATATAATGACGTAGGCATTACCTTCATTCCCGAAAGTGTTGTCCATTTCTGGGGCAAATCCGCCTTCCCCATGGCGCCAGGCACCAGAATGATCCCCATGTCCAATAAAATCTGCCAGCGTCGGCTCTACCTCACCTATCCGCACACCGGACTTTTTTCCGAGGAAACCGCCCATTATATGGAGTATATTCGTCACTTTTCCGCCTTTGTCCGTACGTATCACAGCTTTCCTACTCTGCCGGAAATGCTTGCTTATTTGGACGAGACCTGGAAGGATTTCTCCGCCATCAGGCAGCTGGCACCAGAAGCATAACAAAAAGCGCCCGTCATTTGACGAGTGCTTTTTTCGCTATAATATTACGAATGCCGCTCCAGGCGAATGGCGGACATTTGATAGCTGAGCATCATGGTCAGCCAGATTATGCAGATGCACACCGCTGGGAACATGCCGGTTCCGGTCCAAAGCTGCGCCAGCAGTGCCACCACCCACAGCAGCATGCAGACGGTGCTGCCCATCCGGTAGGCCCGGTAGCCGCACTGATAGATCAGCTGCTTTTGTGCCTCGTCGCAGCTGGCCATCCACTGCTTCTGGAATTTCGTGTCGAAGATGCTGCCCCTTTTCTCGGGATTGATCTGCTTCTCCAGCTTGACCACCCGATTGGACACATAGATAATCCAGACATATCCCAGCACAAAAATAGCAAGGCATCCCAGCAGCAGCCGTAACGCCCTCTGATCCTGGGCTACATGCTCTGCCGCCTCAATCGAAGCAGAAAACAGCAGAAAATTCAGCACCGTCATACCATTGGCCAAAAGTAAGCTGTAGCTGAGCGTTCCCTCCGTGCGATCAATGCACTCGTCCTCGCCGTCCCAGGCGTTGATCTCCCGTTTCGCCCGATGACACAGGGTAATCGCTACAATTGCCGCAAGGAGATTGGAGCACCCAAACACATAAGGTACCGCAGCACCCACAGTCCGGCCTATTCCTCCAAGCTCCAACAGCCCGCCCTGGGTTATGCAGGCCATCACAATGGACGACACAGCCCCCAATATCATGCTTGCCACCAGGATCAATACAAATTTTATGATAATCTTCTGTTCCTCACGCTTTGTGGTTTTCATGTTCTTCATCCTCCTCATATACAAAAATGTCCTCCACCGTAACGCCGCAGACCCGCGCCAGCTTCAGCGCCAGCGTCACAGACGGGGAATAGTCCCCCCGTTCAATCTGGCTGATGGTCTGCCGTGAGGTCCCAACCAACGCTCCCATTTGCTGCTGATTTACGCCCAGTCTTGCCCGATATTCTTTGAGATGATTGTTCAGCGGCACAATTTGCGCCTCCTTTGACATGGATTCTTTTCATTTTGACAACTATCTTTGTCATCATCAGTATAGCACTGACAAGAAAACTTGTCAATAGAAATTTGAAAAAACAGCAGCCCTGTTTCCAGAGCTGCTGTTGCAATTGATTTCATATGGATGAAACGTGCCAAGACAATACCACATAAATTGACGGCGTGAAAGACCAGCTGTAGTCCGGCGGCATTTTTTGTGGTGCTGTCTTAATCAAGACGGCCAAAGTAACGCTCGCCTGCGGTGGTATAGGCGTCGATTACCTCGTCAATGCCCATGGACTCGACGGTTTCCACAAAGGTATCCCAGTTCTCGTCAATACTCGACTCTCCAATGAGGAACTTGCCTACCTGCTCTGCTACGTATGTAGAAATATCGGCATAGTAGCGCTGCACCGTGGCAGTCTCGTCGGCATTCAGCGTGAAGAGATTGGTGAAGGAACTCTTGGTGACCTCGCGCTTGTCGTTCCAGGCGTTCAGCGCCTGCTGCTGCACCTCGTCATATGCTTCGCGGAGCGTGGTGCCGTTGGAGGCGAACATATTCATGTTGATAGCATAGGCGTTGAGGGCATTGTCCGTAGACAGGCCGTCGGGGTTGTTGGAGATCAGGTCGGAATAATTGGGCTTGCCGTCCTTGTACGCCAGGCCCTCGCCCTCGATGCCATACTGGCAGAGGATGGAGCCGTCCTCGGAGAAGTGGTAATCCAGCCACTCCAGCGCAGTCTCGGGATCGTCACAGGAGGTGCAGATCATCAGGTTAATGGCAATGGTGGTAATGTCGCCGTGGCCTACGGTCTGGCCCTCTTCTACCAGAGGCTCCGAGATGCCCTCCAGGGCATAGTCCGGATCATTGACCTTACCGGCATCGGTCCACATGCTCATGAACTGGCAGTCCTGCCAGAACACCGCATAGGAGCCGGAGGTAATGGCAGAGGAATCCAGCATATCGGAGTTCAGAAGGTCGCGGGTAATCAGCCCCTCCTGATACCAATCCGCCATCAGAGACAGGTATTCCTTATAGGTGTCGGTGGTGAAGCTGTAGACCAGCTCATCATTGTCGTCATAATAGAAGCTCTGGGGAGAGGACTCCGCAGCGGGACCTGCATAGCCGCCCATGGCTGCCAGGAAGGGGCTGCCGGTGATGGAGGCATCATAGCGCAGAGGCATAGGATACTCGCACAGGCCCTGATCCTTGACTGCTGCCAGGAAATCGTGATAATCGTCGATGGTGGTAAGATCAGCGGTCGTCATGCCAACCTTCTCCACCCAGTCGGAACGCACAATGGCGCCGGTGGTGGTAAAGGAATTGTAGCGATAGCCAGCCAGGCCGCCAATCTGCCCCTCATCGTCTACCGTTGCCAGATACAGCGCAGGGTCTGCATCCATCAGGGCAGTATAGGAGGGAGCATGGTCCTCCATCAGATCCTGGAGGTCAATGACGATCTCGTTCTCAATGAGATAGGGGATGGAATAGGTGCCGGTAATGGCATAGTTGAGGATATCCGGGAAATCGCCGGATGCAAACATCAGATTCAGGCTTTCGCTCTGAGCGGGGGGCGCCACCTCGATATAGTCAATGTGTACGCCGGTGCGCTTTTCCAGCTCCTGTACCGCTGTGGAATCGTTCCAGCCGGTGATGGTCGCGTCCATTGCAGGGGAACCGGTCCAGAAGGTAAAGGTGGTGCCCTCGTCGGCAATGGGCAGTTCCACGCTGGGACGGTCTGCAATCAGCTCTTCAATGTTATCCGGGGTGACATACTTACTGATGCCCTCCTCCGGTGCAGCCACTTCCGCAGAATTCTCCAGATCGGACGCTGCTTCCGGGGCTTCCTGGGGGGCCTGGGTTGTCTCCTGCACAGATACCGGTGCGCTCTCTTCCGGCGCAGGCGTACTGGCGGATTCGCTCTTGGCGCCGCAGCCGGTCAATGCTGCCAACACCATCGCCAAGCTCAGCCCCAGGGCGCACAGCTTTGTTTTCATGGGTATTCCTCCTTGTGTTTTTTCATATCCCCATGATAGCACGTTCGCCCGCCGGATAACATCATCAAATTCGTCCACAAAAATCCGTCACTTTTTGTACATGCTGTGCCTTCCCCCCTTGACGTTCCCCGGCTCCACCCCTTACAATATATCTATAATCCACTTAGAAAGGATGCTGACATAGGATGAAAGAACAGGATATGACCCAGTGGGCCGACGCCGGACTGGAGCCAAGTGCAGAAGCCATTCAGGATCATCTGCTCATGGGGCTTCTGCAGGATGGCGCACCCATTCCAGACGATCATATTCAGCGTCTTGCCGATTGCGGCATCCATTTTCACGGGGACCAATTTGGACTGATTTCCCTCCAGGTTGTTGCCGTGGATGCCTATGCCTATATACAGGGTTTGGGCCACGCCTCCTATTCCGAAGCCCAGCTGGCCGTAAACATTCTGGAGCTATTGCGGGAGGAATTGGGTCGCCGGGACGGCACCTATGTATTTAAAGCGAAAAGCGAGGTGCTATGTCTCATCTGCGGTACCGATCCTGCCGCGGTTTCCGAAATCCTGCTGCAAACCGCAAAAGAGCTGGTAGACCTTCAGAACC
>CAVEIY010000055.1:0-11049 GCA_963615825.1 Flexilinea sp. | reverse complement strand
TATTGAAATGATACAGCCCGGCCTCCCCTTCTACCACATCCAATGCCGCGCCGCCTAAGTGTCCGGACTCCAACGCGTCGATCAACGCCCCAGAATCCACCAGACCGCCCCGGGCGGTATTGACCAGAATGGCCCCGGGCTTCATGGCTGCCAGTACCTCGCGGCTGATGAGATGATGGGTATCTTCCGTCAAGGGAATATGCAGCGAAAGAATGTCGCTTTCCCGGCAGAGTACATCAAAGGGAACCTGTGTCCCGGGCAGACCGGATTTTGGACTGCGGTTCCAGTAGCATACCTTACAGCCAAACCCCTGGAGGGATTCCATCACCCGGGCACCGATTTTCCCAGCCCCGACGACGCCTACGGTGCAGCTGCGCAGCTGCCGTCCTATCAGTCCCGGCATGGAAAAATCATGGAGATTCGCCCGCTGCAGAATCCGCTTTTCGTTCCGCAGAGCCATGAGCATCAGCATAACGGTATAGTCCGCTACGGCGTCCGGGTCATAACCGGCGTTGCAGACGGTGATGACCTTTTCCTTTGCGGCCGCCAAATCTATGTGGTCATAGCCGATGGTGCGGGTGGAAACCAGTGAAACGCCGTTTTGCTGGAGTGCAGTCAGAATATCGGCAGTAACCGGGACTGCCACCACGGAAACGGCGTCATAGCCACGCGCCAGGGCGGCGTTGTCCATGCTGGGCTGCTCTGTGGTGGTTCTAATCGCGATCTGATATTGTTCCGCAAGCGACTGAAATATCGCTTCCTCGTCATAGGGGCGGCAGCCGTATACAAAAAGGCGCATTGCGATTCCCTCCCGGAGTTTTTTGCTATTCTATCACATTTTTCGGTGAAATGACAACTTTTTTCGGAACAAAGAACTTCTGCCGCCCGAGAGGACGGCAGAAGAAAAAATCAATTACTGTACTGCTTTTTTGAGATCTTCCACCCGGTCGATCTTCTCCCAGGGCAGATTCAGCTCCGGACGGCCAAAGTGACCGTAGGCAGCGGTGGCGGAGTAGATGGGACGGCGGAGATCCAGATAGCGGATGATCTCCTGAGGACGCAGATCAAAGACCTTGCGCACCGCCTCGCTCAGCTTTTCATCGCTGACCGTACCGGTACCGTAGGTGTCAACCAGGACGGAAACAGGCTGTGCCACACCGATGGCATAGGCAAGCTCAATCTGGCACTTCTTTGCAAGGCCGGCAGCCACAATGTTCTTGGCAATGTGGCGCGCCATATAAGCGGCGCTGCGGTCTACCTTGGTGGGATCCTTACCGGAGAAGCAGCCGCCTCCATGTGCTGCGTAGCCGCCATAGGTATCTACGATAATCTTACGACCGGTCAGACCGGAATCGCCAACGGGGCCGCCAACCACGAACCGACCGGTGGGGTTGACGAAGAACTTGGTATCCGCATCCAGCAGCTCAGCGGGCAGCGTGGTCTTGATGACCTTCTCGACGATTTCTTTCCGAAGGGTTTCGATGTCGATTTCAGGGGCATGCTGAGTGGAAACGACTACAGCGTCGATGCGCTCAACGCTGCCATCCTCACCGTACTGAACGGAAACCTGGCTCTTGCCGTCGGGCCGCAGCCAGGGAAGCGCTCCGGATTTCCGGCACTCGGTGAGCTTATGGGCCAGCTGATGGGCAAAGGAAATGGGAGCCGGCATCAGTTCGGGAGTTTCGTCGCAGGCAAAGCCGAACATCATACCCTGATCGCCTGCGCCAGTCTCGTTTTCGTCGTCGTAGGCATGGTTGACGCCCTGGGCAATGTCGGGGCTTTGACCGTCGATGGCAGTCATAACGGAGCAGGTGTTGCCGTCAAAGCCGTATTCGGGCTTGTCGTAGCCGATGCGGCAGATGACCTCACGGGCAATGGCGGGAATATCCACGTAGCAATCTGTGGTAATTTCGCCCATTACGAATACCATGCCGGTGGTGGTGATGGTTTCGCAGGCGACACGGGCGTTGGGGTCCTTTTCGAGAATGGCGTCCAGCACGCCGTCAGAGATCTGGTCGCAGATTTTATCGGGATGTCCCTCCGTGACGGATTCCGATGTAAAAATACGTTTTGCCATTTGATTCATCCTTTCTGTGTTGTGTTCGGGTTTTGGATGCAAAGAAAAACCCGCCGGATTTCGGCGGGTAACAGTGAGCATAAAAAACCTCATCTTTCGATTTGCACCGCCGGATTTGGCACCTTACAGTTGCAGGTTGCCGGGTTTCATAGGGCCGATCCCTCCACCACTCTTAATAAGGGCTGTTATGGAATTGAAGCAATTTTAGATTGCCTATTGCATTATAACAGGAAAATATGCAATGTCAACTGTTTTCGGACACTTTGTAGAAAGTGGGCAAAATCAGGTTGTTTTCTAGTCGGATTGGGTAATTTTCACGGTGGAACCGTCGGAATAGGCTGTAACGGTTCCGTCGCGGGTTAGATACAGCGGCCCGGAAACCGCCAGATGCTTGTGCTCCGGCTCCTTTTTCGAGCTGGTGACGATATAGGCGGTGGTATCTGTACCAAATGCATCGGAAAGCAACGCTGCGGTATCCTTTTCCCTGCCGTGATGTGGGAGCTTAATCAGGTCAAAGCTGCCGGAAAACTCCGTCAGCAGTTCCTGGGTTCTCGCTTCCATGGCATCGCCGGTAAAGAGCATTCTGGTGTCGCCATATTGCACGGCAACAGCAACCGAGGCGTTATTGCTTTCGTCCTCCGCGTATATCGATTCTTCCGGCGGACAGACGGTCAGCGTAAAATTCTTTGCAATCGAGACGGTTTCCGGACTGCTGAGAATTTCCTCCGTCAATCCGGCGTCCGTCAGCGCATCCTGATAAGCAGTATACTCCGCCGAATCCTTGGGATAGCTGGAGCCGATCACACGGCGAACCGTACAGGAGCGAATCAGCTCGGCCGCCCCGCCCACATGGTCCTTGTCGTAGTGAGAAATCAGCAGCAGATCAATGGTATCTCGCTGGTTGTCAGAAAGAATGTCCAGAATGGCGGCAGCATCCTCCGTTTCGCCGGTATCAATGACCACGGTATGATCTTCCGTCATCAAAATGGCACAGTCTGCGGCGCCCAGCTTCGGAAATACCACAGTCAAACCGCCATGTTTGGTTCCGCAGCCGCCCAACAGCAGAAGCATCAGCAGCCCCAGAATGGGCAGCAGACATCTTTTACTGAATGTGCGCATGGTTGTTGATGTGGTCCTGGCAATAGCAGTAGAAGCCGTTGCACTTGGAGCAATAGCGGAATTCCAGCTCGGGATTGGACACATCGGTGCGCCCGCAGACGGTACACTTATGCCGATAGGCCGGAGCATCCACGACTTTTTTGAAGTCGCCATGATTGCCGCTGCCGGGACGATGGCCGGAGGCGGAACGATAACGGTTTGCCCAGTTGGGATTTCCGCCGCTGGATTTTCTCTTGAACTGAATCCGGCGGGAGCCAACATGATCGGCGCCGGGCAGAACGTTCCGGCACTCTCTGCCGAAGAACAGGAAATAGTTCAGCAGCGCAAAGACCGAGAAGAAATCGCCCTTGATAACGTCCAGCACCGTAAAGGCCAGATAGACCCAGGCCAGGTATTTCATTTTAATGGGGATGATATACATCAGCAGTACCTTGTTGTCCGGATACATGGTAGCCAGCGCAAGGAACAGGCTCAGGTTCAGGTAATAGGTGGTGGCAGTCCGGCCCAGAAGCAGTCCGGCGATGTCCATAATCACCACGCCGCAGAGATAGAACAGGTTGAATTTCAGCGTGCCCCAGACCGCCTCTACCATCCGTCCGATTCCGTAATAGGCAAACAGCAATAGAAACAGCCAGATGCCGCTGGAGGTTGGGATGAAGATATAGGTAATCAGCCGCCACACCTGGCCATGAAGAATGGCGCTGCGGTCAAAGCACAAAAAACGATAGAGTACATTGCTGGGGTCGATGATGGTAAAGAAATACACAATCAGGGTACCCACGCTGACGAACAGCATCAGATTGGGAATTCCCTTGTTGGCATTATTATAAAGGAAACGGTTCCATTTCCGTCTTAATTCATTCACTTGGCATCCTCCTAACGTATGTAGGCATATTCTATTGCATTGGATGGGAAAAGTCCATGAAAATTGTGTAAACTTTCTTGTTCCCTTGTAAATTATATGATATACTTGGTCTGAATTCTGAGGAAAGAGGTCGAATGCCTTGAATATTGTAAGAGATATGTCCCTTCAGGAGCACGGACGCATGAAAATCAGATGGGTTCAGGATTTTATGCCTGCCCTTGGTGCCATTAAGAAGGAATTTGAGAAAACCAAGCCCTTTGCCGGGAAAACCATCGCCATGTCCATCCATATGGAGGCGAAAACCGCATATCTTGCCACGGTACTAAAAGCCGCTGGCGCAGAGGTCTACGCTACGGGCTGCAATCCCCTGTCCACCCAGGATGATGTGGCGGCTGGACTTGCATCCCTGGGCGTTCATGTGGCCGCCTGGCATGGGGCAACCCAGGAGGAATACCTGGAGCATTTGAGCCAGACCCTCTCCTGTCATCCCGATCTGTTTATTGACGACGGCGGCGACCTGCTGGAGCTGCTGACCTCCACCTGCAAGGACTATGCCGACAAGGTTATGGGCGGCTGCGAGGAAACCACCACCGGTATCCATCGGCTCAAGGCCCGTGCCAAGGCAGGTGCCCTCCCCTTCCCCATGATGAACGTCAACGATGCCAAGTGCAAGCATTATTACGACAATAAATACGGCACCGGTCAGAGCGTGTGGGATGCGATTATGCACACCACCAACCTTCTGGTGGCAGGCCGTACCGTGGTGGTGGCAGGCTATGGCTACTGCGGACGGGGCATTGCCATGCGGGCAAAGGGCATGGGGGCCACGGTAATCGTCACCGAAATCGACCCCATTAAGGCCCTGGAGGCCACCATGGACGGCTATATGGTCATGACCATGGACGAGGCGGCACCCCTGGGCGATATCTTTGTCACCGCCACCGGCTGCCGTGACGTCATCACCAAGCGCCACTTTGAGAAGATGAAGAACAATGCCTTCCTGAGCAACGCCGGACACTTCAATGTAGAGGTCAACGAGGTGGAGCTCCGGGAGATGGCAACCAACGTCTATCTCCGCCGGGACGAGATCATGGGCTATGAGCTCCCCGACGGCCGCACCCTGAACCTGCTGGCCGAGGGACGGCTGGTGAATCTGGCCTCCGGCAACGGCCACCCTGCTGAAATTATGGACATGAGTTTCGCCATTCAGTCCATGAGTCTGAAATATCTCATGGAGCATCGGACGGAAATGCACAACGATGTCTATGAAGTACCGGCTGAAATCGACGATCTGGTGTCGAAAATCAAGCTGGATGCCATGGGGCTGAAGGTGGATACCCTCACCGATGCCCAGGTGAACTATTTAAACGGCTGGGAAGTCTAACCACATCAAAAACAAGCTCCGGGATACACGCAATTGTGTACCCGGAGCTTTGCTTTAAAACTCACGCCTTGAAAATCCCACCACAGACAGGACATAGGAAACCGCGATAAGCAGCAAGCTAATCACAAGCGCTCCGCCAAGGGTAACGGTAGGAATCTTTGCCATCTGTTCCCGCAGCAGGAGCGTCAGGGCGCAGAATACACCCATGGCCACCACGTAGGCGGTGCGGCCCCGTTCAGCGCCCAGCCAGAATACAAACGGAAGAAATACACTGACGCATACCAGTCCGGAAATCGCAGTAAAGCAGACATTTCTTGCTGTTTCCAGCGGGGAATTCTGAAAAGCCAGATAGGAAACCGCCTCCAGGAGAACCACCAGAAGGATCACTGCAAGTCCATAGATGTATTTTGCCCCTACTACCGTTTTGCGGGAAACGGGCATCACGGCGCTCAAGCAGCTAAACCCGCCCTGCTCGTCATAGCTTTGGAGCGTTACCGTAGAGAGTCCCGCAATTACTGCCGGATAGACCGTAAAGAATGCGTTGTCGTGATTCTTTGCGGCTGCAAGTGCAAATATAACCACAATCAGCATCAGAACACGCTGGTATTTTATCATTTGATAGATGTCCTTTTGAAGCAGACCCAGCATCTTATCGTTCCTCCTTTACCATACCGACAAAAATTTCTTCCAGTCCTGCAGGACGGAGCGCAAAGCCTGCAGGGATCCGATCTCTTTGAACCAATGCCTCCACTCCATAGGGAGAATCCGTTCGATGGACAATGGCATCCGGCGACAGGGCGCTGATCGTTTCCTGACTACAATGGAGGATACCGTACCGCTCCAGCAGCCGATCCTTTTCTTCACAGAGCAGCAGCTTTCCGCGATGAAGGAAGGCCGTATAGTCGCATAGCTTCTCCAAATCTCCAACAATATGCGAGGAAATCAGAATCGAATGCGACGGGTCCCGGGTGAAGTCGGAAAACAGCTCCAGTACGTCCTCCCGTACCACCGGATCCAAACCGGAGGTTGGTTCGTCAAGAATCAGCAGCCGCGGATAATGTGACAGAGCCGCAGCAATGGAAAGCTTCATTTTCATGCCCTTGGAGAACTCGGAAAACGCTTTGTTCTGCGGAAGCTCCAGGCGAGAAAGATACTGCTCATAGCACGCCTGATCCCAGGTGCGGTAGATGCGGCTTAGAACCTTGCCAAGCTGCCGCGGCGTAAGGCAGGCGGAGATGCCCGATTCGTCCAGTACGACGCCAAGCTGCTCCATCACCGCGGTGGTTCTGGTCCCCTCCCCCAACAGCGTAATCTCACCGGAATCCGGACGGCGAAGCCCCAACAGGAGCTTCATCAGCGTTGTTTTTCCGGCGCCGTTTTCCCCAATTAGGCCCATAATGGCACCCTCAGGCAGCGTAAGACTCACCGGACCAAAGGAAAAGCCAGGCTCCTTCCCTGCTGGATAGTTCTTGACAAGCTTGTTCATGGAAATAGCGTTCATGATGGATCCTCCCACATCAGCTCCAGCATATCCCGGATGTCCTCCCGGGTCAGCTGAATGGTTGCGGCCAGCCGCCGGATTTCCGACAGATGACCTTCGATTTTTTTGAGCTGCTCTTCCCGCATCAGCGCTGTATTTTTCTTCGCCACAAAGGAGCCTTTTCCTGCAATGGTATAGAGGAATCCCTCCTGCTCCAGCTCGTCATAGGCGCGTTTGGTGGTAATCACGCTGATCCTGAGATCCTTTGCCAAACCGCGGATGGACGGCAGCGGCTGATCCTCGGTGAGGGTACCGGAGATGATCTGCTCTTTCAGCTGCGTATAGATCTGCTCATAAATTGGTGCGCCGCTTTTATTGTCGATTAGTATCTGCAATTCGGCACCTCCTTATATACTGTGCATGAACAGTATATACAGTATATACGCAATTGTCAAGCAGAAGATGAAAAAACTCCTGCAGCATTTCTGCTGCAGGAGCAATTATTTCGGTTCTTACTTGGAAAGAACGGCCTTATGGAATACCTTTTTGCCCTTCTTAATGACAACACCGGCTTCCAAATCCGCCTTGGAGACGGTGGCGGCAGGATCGGTAACCTTCTCGTCGGCAATCAGAACGCCGCCCTGCTGTACCAGCCGACGGGCTTCGCCGTTGGATTTAGCCAGTCCGCACTTTACCATCAGACTCAGCACACCGATGGAATCCTCGGGTACGTCCTCTGCGCTCAGCTCGGTGGTGGGCATATCGGCAGATGCACCGCCGGAAACGAAGATTGCACGGGCGGCAGTCTGCGCCTTCTCGGCCTCTTCCTCGCCGTGGACCATCTTGGTCAGCTCATAGGCCAGAATCTCCTTGGCCTGGTTGAGCTGGCTGCCCTCCCACTTGTCCATTTCGTTGATCTGCTCCAGCGGCAGGAAGGTCAGCATACGAATGCACTTCATAACGTCAGCATCGCCAACGTTTCTCCAGTACTGGTAGAAGTCGTAGGGAGAGGTCTTATTGGGATCCAGCCATACCGCGTTGCCTGCGGTCTTGCCCATCTTCTTGCCCTGGGAATCGGTGAGCAGGGTGATGGTCATGGAGTTGGCCTTGGTGCCGTCGCCCAGCTTCCGGCGAATCAGCTCACGGCCGCCCAGCATATTGCTCCACTGGTCGTCGCCGCCGAACTGCATATTGCAGCCGTAATGCTGGAACAGGTAGTAGAAGTCGTAGGACTGCATAATCATGTAATTGAACTCCAGGAAGGAAAGGCCCTTCTCCATTCTCTGCTTATAGCACTCGGCACGGAGCATATTATTGACGGAGAAGCATGCGCCAACCTCCCGGAGCAGTTCCACATAATTGAGGTTCAGCAGCCAGTCGGCATTGTTGAGCATCAGCGCTTTCCCCTCGGAGAAATCAATGAATTTCTCCATCTGGCGCTTGAAGCACTCGGCATTGTGGTCGATGTCCTCTTTGGTGAGCATCTTCCGCATGTCGGTCCGGCCGGAGGGATCGCCAATCATGGTGGTGCCGCCGCCAATCAGGGCAATGGGCTTGTTGCCGGCCATCTGGAGCCGCTTCATCAGGGTCAGCGCCATGAAGTGACCGGCAGTGAGGCTGTCGGCGGTACAGTCAAAGCCGATGTAGAACGTGGCTTTGCCGTTGTTAATCATGTCGCGAATTTCTTCTTCGTTGGTGGTCTGGGCAATCAGACCGCGAGCAGTGAGTTCTTCGTACAGTGTCATAGTGTGTTCCTCCATTGATGATCGTCTGAATTTCCACTTGGCAGACGACAAAAAGCCCTCTGCCTGCGGATGAATGCAAGCAGAGGGCGAAAATACGCGGTACCACCTCTGGTTCGCTGCTGCCTCACGGCAAACAGCCTCAGGGAGTCTGACAACTCCGGCGCGATAACGGGCGCAACCGTGGGAGCCTACTAAACTTCAGCTGGAAGCTCCGGAGTGTAATTTCAGTGTACCAGGCGGCTTCCTTGCACCAAACCGGAAGCTCTCTGAACGCCAATGGAAGCACCTACTGTTCTCCATCATTGCCTTTGTCTTATCGAAGCGGAGTATAGCATACTCGCACGGGACTTGTCAAGAGAAAAAAGCGAGATTCCGGACCACGCCAAAACCGATCAGCAGTACAATCATGCCAATGACCACGCGATTTTCCCACTGGGTGAGCCGTTTTTGACCGGAAACAAGATAGCGCCAGGTGATTCTGACTGCCAAAATCATCAAAACCGGCAGCAGCATCAGCACCATGGGATTGGCGGAAAACGCACCGAAAATATCGCCGCGCAGCAGGCAAAGCGCCATATGGGTTACACCGCACCCGGGACAGAGCAGCCCGGTTATGCTGCGAAAGACACATGGAATTCCAAAGCCAATTCGTGAAACTGCCGCGCCATAGCAAAGTCCCAGCGCCAAAAGCCCCAGCCATAGCGCAAGGACCCGAAGCAGCCTTGGTTTACAGTCCTGCCACTTTGTTGAGTTCATTCTGAATCAGGGCCATGTTGACAATGCTGAAGCCAAACAGACTCAGCAGCAGATAGAGAATGCCCAAATAGCCGTCCCGAGGCCGTCCGTCATATTCCTCGATGTCTGCAACCTTTGCGCCTGCGGTGTAGTACCACACAAGACTATAGATGCCGCAGGTGATGATGGAGAACAGAATCATCATGCCGCCGCTGGTGTCGTTTTCCCGTCCGCTGGCGGTGTTCAGATCATTGACCAGACAATAGAGCCAGTAGATGCCGTAAATACCGCAGGTGATAATGGAAAGAATAATGGCCATGGGAATGCTGCGGGATGTAATGGGCGCACGATAGCCGCCGGAACGGCCGTAATCACTGGAAGAATAATTGGGACGCGGAGGCTGCGGTGCCTGAGGCGCCTGACCAAAGCCCATGGGTTCGCCGCAGACCGGGCAGAATTTTGCGCGGTCGTCTACTTCTGTGCCGCATTTTTTACATTTCATATTGCTCACTCCTTGTTAGGTTTCGCTGCCATGGAGGATTAGAGATTGGGCCTCCTGGCTTTTTTGCTTCAGGGTATCCGTTACGGAGGAAAGACGGCGGGCGACGGTATCCAGATGCCGCTGCACCTGGGATGAAATCTCCTCTACCTGATTTTTGACCCGATCAATCCGATTCAGCGCCATTGCATCGGTGAAAAAGCCGTCAAAAAAGAAATCTGCGAACCGCATGCCACTGCCGATATCCGCCGAGAGATTGACATGGGTATCAACGTCCTTTAATTCCTTGGAAAATCGCCGCAGCAGCCGATTCAGCTCCTGCATCTCCGCCTGGGCATCGTCCATATGGCTGTATTTGGCCATATCCGCAAAGAAACCGTCGGTAAACAGGTCCACGGTGCCCCAGGTAGAAGCGCTGTCCAGACTTTTTCGGATGCGGTTAATTTGCTCCATGACGGCATCGCCTGCGTCACGGGCTTCAATCAGCTCCTGCTCCAGTCTGCGCAGCTGCCGCCCGTCCTCCTCCAACTGACGAAGGCGCGCACCGGATGGCCCGGCGCCATCGAGGATCTTTTCCCGTTCCAGATCATAGCGCCGCTGATATTCCATCTGGACATTTCCCAGTTGGGCGATGGAGTCAGCCAGCGTTTCCTTCTGCCGGTGAAGCTCCTGAAGGGTACGAAGGGCGCCCTGATACTGATCCTGGGCCAATTTGGCTTCTCGCCGTTCTTTTTCCAGCTTTTCCTCCTGGCGGCCCAGAATGCCATAGACAAAACTGGTAATCCCGCCGGATTCCATGCGGTCTACATCGGCCTGCTCGTCCTGCACGCTTCTCTCCAGCTGGGGCAGCATGGACTCCATGGTGCCAATCCGCTGATTTACGGTTTGAAGCTGCTGCTGTAGGTCAGATAAATGCTCCATTTTTTGCTGGAGCGCTTCCAATTCTTTTGACATGGGCATACAACCTCCTGTTGCTGTCATTATATCGTATAAACGCCGCAGTGTAAACGAAATGGATGAATGCTTAAAGCATATTTTACTTTTTCCTCGGATATATTGTCTATAGATGCAGAACGGTCCGTTTTTTTGAAACATATTTGCCATAATTTGCGTCTATATCATAAGAAAGAATTGCAATAATCCGG